>CAJXAF010000115.1 GCA_913050175.1 uncultured bacterium | reverse complement strand
TGATAGCTCAAGTAGTTTTCTTTCCACCTTACGCATTGAGTCATCATCTTCAATAATTAGAATTTTCTTTTTCATACTTATCTTTATTAATCTATTTTATTTATTGTAACAAATATACTGCAAAATGCAATCACCTCTCCTTTATGATTGCATAAACACCCCATAAAAGTTATAATATAAGTAGAAAGGAAAATTAATGCCAGAAAAAAAAGAAAAGCTCTTTATCCTTGATACAAACGTCATCCTCCACGACTCAGCCTGCATTACAAAATTTAAAAACTACGACATAATTATCCCAATTACAGTATTAGAAGAACTGGATCGCTTTAAAAAAGGCCATGATACGCTTAACTACCATGCTCGGGAATTTTTGCGTAAATTTGACTCCTTAAGCGGTGATAAGATGTTTGAGGATGGAGTTGAAATAAGTCCTGATCAGGGAAAAATATTTATCCGCCTCGATCAAAAATTTCACTCTGACCTCCAGTTTAACTTTTCAACAGCTGCTCCTGACCACCACATTCTTAATATCGCCTACCATTCAAGCAAAGAGAACCAAGATAAGGAAGTTATCTTGGTAACTAAAGACGTTAACTTACGTATGAAAGCTAAAGCTATTGGTTTACTGGCCAGAGACTATACCAGCGACCATGTAAAAGACATCTCCAAGCTTTATACTGGTTACCGCATACAAGAAAACGTTTCCCAGCAAATTATCAATAAACTATATAAACGTCCCTTCGAAATTGATGCCTCAATGGTTGATTTCGATAGGGAACTTATTCCCAACGAATACTTAATTATGCGCAATGGTAAACAATCTGTGCTTGCCCAGTTTGACCCCTTTAAATTAAAAATCAAGAAAGTAGATAAGATGTTTGCCCATGGCATTGCCCCCCGCAACGCTGAACAGACTTTTGCCCTTAATGCTTTAACAAATAATAAAATCAAATTAGTAACCCTGACCGGAAAAGCCGGCACCGGAAAGACACTTTTGGCCTTAGCTGCAGCCTTAGAAAATAAAAAACATTACCGGCAAATATTTATGGCTCGACCGCTTGTGCCTTTAAGCAATAAAGATATGGGATTTTTGCCGGGAGATGTAGGAGAAAAACTTGATCCCTATATGCAGCCTCTCTTTGATAACTTAGGTGTAATCAGAAATAAATATCTTGGCTCAAATACTAAACAATCGGAAACAAAGTCTTTGCTTGAGCAGGAAAAGCTAATTATTGCACCCCTAGCTTACATTCGAGGAAGAAGCCTGGTAAATGTCTTTTTTATAGTTGATGAAGCCCAGAACTTAACTCCGCATGAAATAAAGACCGTTATTACCCGGGCCGGGGAAGGAACAAAGCTTGTCTTTACTGGGGATATATTCCAGATTGACCACCCCTACCTTGATACCTACTCTAATGGCTTAACCAATCTAATTGATAAGATGCAGGGACAAAAAATCTATACCCATATCAATCTAGAAAAGGGTGAACGCTCAGAATTGGCTGATGTAGCCAGCGACCTCCTTTAAATCTTTACTCCTATAAATTAACTAAAACGGTTTTTGATCTCTTGGCTATTTAGATATTTTCTAAGAAAATAATTAGCAGTAAAACCAAGAGTAATGAAAGTATACCAGGGTGTGGTAACTTTAAAAAAAAGAGGCAGGAATTCAGACTGGGTTTCTAGGATCTCACTAAAGCTATAAGCAATCTGCAGGGTACTTAGCTTAACTCGACAATCAACAAAAATAAAAGGAAAGGAAGAGAGAATTACCAAGGGTATGAAAATCTGTGATAAGAAGTGAGCCCATTTTCTCCTTAAAAGCATACCAATGCCTAGAGGACCCATAGAGATATATAAAACCGGCCAGAAAAAATATATCTTATTTAAGCCAGCCTCTCGGGCCCGGATAAGAGTTAAGTCAATAAGATTACGCTGAATTGTGTTTATGTCAAAGATATCCTTAAGGGCAGAAATTAAAAAAAATCCGCCTAAAAGACTTATTAGGATTTGACCTAGACCAAGTATAATTATTCCCGGGGCTTTCTTATCACTCATTTTCTTTAATTTATATATAGCATTCTAACAAAACTTATAAG
>CAJXAF010000114.1 GCA_913050175.1 uncultured bacterium | reverse complement strand
AAACCAGCTTTTTTAAGCAAAGCCTTACCTACAGTTGGACCAATTGTATTTACTTTTAATTCTTGGACTTGGTCATAGGTATCACCGAGAACCTTATAGATACTTGAGGATATATCATCTTTACTCTGAATTATTACTCCTCCGGCGATATCTTTAAAGTCTTGTATAGTAATATCGTTAAAGCCTTTATTATTTAAGGTCGTACGCAGGTTTTCAATCTCTACCGGCGGAGAAATCTTATATTCAAGAACCTGCCCACCCTTAAAATCAATACCATAGAACTTTTCACTATTAGAATAAAAATATGTTAGACCGGCAAAAATAGCTACCAAAGAAATCACCAGACAGATACCCTTTGATTTAATAAAATTAAGGTGTGAGGCCGGGATAATGCTTAACATAGGAAATTTTTTCAAACGAAGGTCTAGGAGAAGTGAAAAAATTGTTCTCCCAATGAATACAGAAGTGAATACACTGGCTACGATACCAAAAGAAAGAGTAGTAGCAAACCCTTTAATTGGCCCTGTGCCAAATATATAAAGAGCTAAGGCAGCTATAAGGGTGGTGATGTTTGCATCTATAATTGTGCGTTTTGCCTTACCAAAGCCATTCTTAACTGCCACGCTTAAAGGCTTTTTAACTTTGAGTTCTTCGCGAATCCTTTCAAAAATCAAGACGTTTGCATCAACTGACATACCAAGGGTTAAGATCATACCGGCAATACCAGGCAGAGTCAGGGTCCCTTGAAATAAATGCAGGCCGGCGAGGATAAATAAAAGGTTTAAGGCTAAACAAATTATACTTATTGGTCCGCCAAAAAGATAATATATTAAAACGAAAAGCACTACAATCCCTGCACCAATCATAATTGAATTAATACCTCTTTTAATTGAATCAGAGCCAAGTAACGGCCCCACGCTCCTTTCTTCTTCAACTTTTAAAGGTACGGGGAGGGCGCCGGAGTTAAGAACCGAAGTAACCAGACGAGCCTCATCCATAGAAAAGCTACCGGTAATTTCAGCCTCGCCGCTTAGGATAGGACCGCTTATTGACGGCGGTCCGCTCTTAATAACTCCGTCGAGTAAAATCGCTAGTTGCCTTCCGGTATTTTCCTGGGTTACCTGGCCAAATTTCTTTGTACCCTCAGAGGTAAAGCGTAATTGGATCTTTGCACTAGCATACTGGTCAAAGCCAATAAAACTCTCGGCTAAGTCTGAACCTAGCAACTTAGCTTCTTCCTCCAAAAGATAGTACTCAGTCTTGCCATCTCTTTTATCTTCAAAGGTCTTTAATTCATAGCCCATAGGGATATTTCCCTCTCTGGCCTGGGCTAGGAGTTCTTCATCGTCAGAAACAAGCTTAAATTCAAGCTCGCCTACCTCCTTTAAGTCATCAATCATCTCCCGACTTACTAAGCCAGGAACTTGTACCAA
This sequence comes from uncultured bacterium, assembly GCA_913050175.1. GTDB lineage: Bacteria > Omnitrophota > Gorgyraeia > Duberdicusellales > 4484-171 > JAFGHG01. The sequence continues at coordinate 802 of CAJXAF010000114.1, read as the reverse complement.
AATAGAATCTTTGCCCTGAAGTTGTATAGAAGTCTCCTTTACCCCGTAAATATCAATCCGGTTGCGTATTTTCTCAACCGCAGCGCTGATTGCGCTTTCTTTTTTATCCTCAGAAATCGATGAGGTGTCAACTCCCAGTAAAACAGACATGCCTCCCTTTAGATCAAGGCCTAAGCTTATATTTTTCTCTAAGGGGAAAACGTAGAATATACTAATTACAGTCAACACTGCTATAGTAAAAATACGCAACTTTAAATCTGTCTTTTTTATCATTATCTTGCTTTTTTAATTTGGGCTATTGCTATCTTATCTATTTCAATCTTTGTAGCCTCATCAATTCGCACAGTAAAAGTTTTATCTTTAACCGCGACTACTGTCCCGTGGATACCGCCAGAAGTTATCACTTCATCATTTTTTTTAAGATTAGCGACCATCGTCTGGTGTTCTTCTTGCTTTTTTTTCTGTGGCCTAATTATAAAAAAGTAAAAAACTATAAAAATAAAAAATACCGGTACTAGATTCATTATTCCAGGATTTGCTGATCCTTGCATTGTTACCTCCTTAAAATTACTTTTATTAGTTAGATTTTAGGGGAAATATAGAGCCTTATTTCTGCAGCTAACCTAACGGCTGTATTAGGGCAAACTTAATAATTAATACTTCAAAAGAATTGAAGAATAATTTTTACTTTTAATACTACTTACTAACTGTTTCTTTCTTCTTGTACCTTTTAAAAAGAGTAGCTACAGTTTCTGTAGGCTGAGCTCCCTTTTTTACCCACTCTTCGTATTTAGGAATATCA
>CAJXAF010000113.1 GCA_913050175.1 uncultured bacterium | reverse complement strand
TGGGGCCTTTCTGACAATTTAAAGATTTAGCCAGAATTCTGGCTAAAGAGGTTTTGCCAACCCCCCGGGGACCACTGAATAGATAAGCGTGGTGAACACGTTGATTGCTTATTGCAGTCTTTAAAGCACTGACAACGTGATTCTGACCAACTACTTCATCAAAGTTCTTGGGTCGGTATTTTAAAGCAAAGGCTAAGTATTCCATGGGCTTAAATTTAAAAGTGTGCCGGACTTAAAGCTAGAAAGCTAAATAAGAGGCAGTTTTATATTAATGATTTTAGTAGACTCTATTTACACACCAGGAAGTTATTTCTTCAATAAAAAAAAGATAAAGGCTGCGTAACCAAAAAACATAGCCAATCCTTCCCAGCGTCCTATTCTATACCTTAGGCGCATAACTGTAAAGAAAACAAAACTAAATACAAGTAAGACTGGCAATTCAAACTTTAAAAGCGATGGGTCTACATTAATCGGCCTGATTAAAGCTACAATTCCTAAGACGAATAAGACATTAAAGATATTACTACCAACAATATTGCCTACACTAATGCTTGAGGCTTTCTTTAAGGAGGCAGTTAAAGAAGTAAATAGCTCCGGCAGTGATGTACCGATAGCAAAAACAGTAATTCCGATAATCCAAGGGGCAACACCGAAAATCTTAGCTATTCTTGAACCTGAGCCCACCATTAAATCGGCTCCCAAGATAATTCCCGCCAAGGAAAGTAAAATCAAAGAGAATAAACCTAAACGGGAATTAAGACTTTTGAGCGTCTTGTTTAAAGTAAAATTGCTTAATTCTTTATCATCAAAAGATTGCTTTGACCCCTTATAGGATAAAAAACAGAAAACAATGAAGAGTAAGATAAAGATTAAACCATCAATCCGGGAAATAAGTAAATCCCAGCTTAAAAAATAAAACATTACTACTGAAATAAGCATTATCGGCACTTCTCGCTTAAAGATGTCTTTGGTGACTTCCAAAGGTCTGATTAAAGCGCATAAGCCTACGATCAGGCCGATATTTGATATATTGCTGCCAATTATATTACCAAGAGCAATACCTTTTTGGTTGCGCAGAGCTGCCATTATGCCTACTCCAGCCTCAGGAGCGCTTGTACCAAAGGCAATTAAAACTGCGCCGATAAATAAAGGTGAGAGCTTAAAGATGCTAGATACTTTAACGCTGGATTGGACCAGCCAGTCAGAGCTTAAAATTAATAAACAGAGGCCAACAATAAAAATAATTATATCGTTTAAAAGCATAATTTTGCGGTTTTAGCTCTTGTTGCTATTTTGATTTGCCAAATTCTTTACTGCTGTCCTCTCTGCTCATCACTAGCCCATCTATATGTTTTTCTAAAATAACCTTCTTCTTTTACAAAAATAAGGTCTATTTGTCCCAAGGCTTTATCAAGAGGACGATAATTTTTATCAAACGTATCATAAACTACAAATTGTCTTTTTTTCATAAACTTGACTATATCAAAAAAAGTTGGATTATCTTTAAAAAATTTAAAGAAAGAAATTTCAACAATAACAACGTTACATGATTCTAATATTTTTTCGGCGCCCTCTAAAACGTCCAATTCCTTTCCCTGGACATCTATTTTTAAAATAATACTTTTATGCTGCTTTATATCCTCGATTAAGCTATCCAGCCTTATTACGTCTACCTCTCTAGGAGTTCCGTCACATTTTGGTCCATCAATCTCAGAATACAAAGAGCTGGAAAGCTTATCCTTATGTACATTGATTATTGATTTACCATTAATTTTTCCGGCTGCAGCTAGAATATACTTGCCCTTAAACTTAGAAGTAAGCTCTTTAAGTGCCTTTTCACACTCAAACAAAGGCTCTATCCAAATAAAATTAGCTTGAGGGTAAGTATTGGTAAGAGGTGGTGTACCAAGAGCTGTGCCGACATCAATTATTAGTGATGGCTGAAACCCCAAACACAATAAGTGATTCAAGGCGCTTTCAAAGGTATCTCTTTGTTTATTTTTATAAGTAATGTTTAAACCGCATAGATTAAAAGCTTTTTTAACTATTTGCTTTATCATATTTACTTATTTTCAAACATTACTCATTTTAAATGGCGGACGCGACTGAAACAGTTTCGAACCCATACCGAAATAGCCGCATCTATTAAGATACTACCTATCAAACAAGCCTCATTATATAAAAGAATAGCTCAAAAAGCAATCAAATTGCGCCTTCTTGGTATGTCCTATGAAAACATTGCCAAAAGCCTAAATGTATCCTGGAGAACTATTAAAAGGGCTTGTGATTATAAAG
>CAJXAF010000112.1 GCA_913050175.1 uncultured bacterium | reverse complement strand
CAATGCTACCATTCGCTATGACATTGGTATAGTGTATCTTGAATATGGAAAATACAACAGTGCTAGAAAGTTCTTAATTCAAGCAAAAAAACTTGCCGTTACTGAGAAAAATCTTTTTTTACTAGAAAAAATCAATCAAGCCTTTTCCCAGATTGATGTAAGAGTATCCGCCCATGACCGTCCGCTTGCTACTGTTAAACGCATACCGCCAAAACCAGCAGCCAAAAGCCTTTATCCGCATCATATGATCTCCGGTAATGGGGGCAGTTTTGACAATGGCTACTTTTCACCTGTTCCTAAACCAAAGTCACCGGAAAAATCTTCTAAGACTAGAGTTTCTCTCATGGAATTCTAACCCCTGTTTCTTTTCATACCGATAGCTGCACCAACATTCTATTGACAAATTAGATTTAGGAATTAAAATACATTTTATTTCAAATTAAATAATCGGCCCCATCGTCTAGTCCGGCCTAGGACATATGGTTCTCAGCCATAAGACACCGGTTCGAATCCGGTTGGGGCTACCAAAAACCCGCTCTTTAAGAGCGGGTTTTTTTTGTTGGCTTACGTCTTCTGTGATATACTATCTATATGATTTTATTTCCACCAATAACAAAAGGAGGAGTATGAAAAGAACAGTTTTTAGTTTTTTTATTGTAGCTCTATATTTTGCTATTCCCGCCATAGCCGTAGTGATTTCAAGGCTATTTTGAATAATTCTGAAAAAGTTTTCAGTATTTTTCTTAATCCTGTAAAGGGTTTTTGGATTTAAGGTCTAAAGCGGGCAAATTAAGCTAGAGGATCAAGCCTTTATCTTCCTCGCCAAAGCTTTTTCGGTACTTTTTTAACTTTTTATTAACGATGTGGTTATATATGCTCATCCAGATTGTGGCATAAAAAAACATGGCCAGGGCGATTAATACTCCAATATTGAAGAGATATTTAGATTTTAATATAGCAGCCAGGATGACTATGAATATAAGCAATAATGTAGATATAAAAAAAGGCAGATCCCCGGAAGGATAGCTTTTATGAAGGATTTTCTTTAAATTTTTCTGTTTTCCGCCCATAATCTCCCCAAGCCTTATATTAGAATATAACACGGCAAATAGCTTTTTTTCAAGTAAAATTTATTTTTAATTCTTGAGGCATTTAGGAAGGAATAAAAAAGGCTGCAACAGGAGGGGATTCGCCTTCACGGGAAAAGGCGGTTTTTTGTTTTATCCTGCCACAGCCAAATTTGATAGCAATCATAAGAAGTAAAGGGATGAGTACTCCTAATTTCATCTTATTACTGCTTATTGCAGCAATCAACAGAAAAGCACTACCTAAATGTAAACGTTTTAATTCTCGTGGCCTTATTCCCTTAGGCAAATACCTAAACAGAGGGTAGTATTTTCCCATTTGAAATATTTGGCTTTTTTAATACTTATGATATAATTTAGGCCACTAGTTAAGGAGTTGGATAATGCTTGCAAAACGCATCGTACCTTGTTTAGATATCAATAAAGGCCGGGTTGTTAAGGGGATTAATTTCTTAAATTTGCGTGATGCTGGGGACCCGGTTAAGAATGCAAAGTTCTATGAAAAGGAAGGCGCCGATGAATTAGTTTTTCTTGATATAACTGCAAGCATTGAGCGTCGTCAGGCAACCATTGAGTTAGTCAAAAAGGTATCGGAAGTGGTTTTTATGCCCTTTACCGTTGGCGGTGGTATAAGCACTTTAACTGATATACGCAATTTGCTCTTAGCCGGTGCCGAGAAAGTATCTCTTAATACAGCTGCGGTTAAAAATCCTGACTTAATAAAAAAAGCAGCTAATTTTTTTGGCAGTCAGTGCATAGTCGTGGCCATAGATGCTAAGAGAAAGCGTAACTCTTGGGAAGTTTATATAAATGGCGGCAGGACTCCTACTGGTAAAGATGCAGTTAAATGGGCTCAAAGGGCTCAGAAACTGGGAGCCGGGGAGATACTTCTTACCAGTATGGATTGTGACGGCACTAAGGACGGTTTTAATTTAGGGCTGACAAATGCTGTATCAAAGGCAGTTAAAATTCCAGTTATTGCTTCCGGTGGAGCAGGAAAAATAACACATTTTTATGATGTTTTTAAAAAGACCAGAGCCACAGCAGCTTTAGCTGCCTCTATTTTTCACTTTAGAGAAATAGCAATTAAAGATATAAAGAATTACCTTAGAAAAAACAAGATAGGAGTAAGAGTATGAGTGCAAAATTAAAGCCAAAAACAAAGAGCAAGAGGGCTCTTGAGAAGAGTTCTCGAGTGGTATTGCCAAAATTTAAGTTTGATAAAAACGAATTGATTCCA
>CAJXAF010000111.1 GCA_913050175.1 uncultured bacterium | reverse complement strand
AGGAATATCAAACTTAAGCAGCTTATTTGAAGGGTCATAATGACCTATCTGTGCTACAAATTTTGATTCGCGCGCAAATTTAGCTTCAGTAACTACAATTTTATAGTGATATCTCCTTTTGACTGATTTCCCTGGACGTCTTAATCTGATCTTAAGCATTTCTTTTAACTCCTCCTCAACTTAGCTAGTAAAATAAAATTAGGTTTAATTCGTATTAAACAATAAGATTATTCTTCCTCTTCTTCTGAAAAAATATATTCCGGCTTAACTAAAGGTTTATATGTTGGGACTAAAAATGTTGCCATTTCATAAGCCCCGACAACAGTTCTGCCGATAAAGTAAGCAAAACCCTTAACCGGTCCCCAAAAAACACCGGCTACATCTCCGGCGACATCTCCATGCTCTTCTTTTACTTTAACCATCTGCCGGGGAATCTCAACCCATCCCAAAGCAAAGTTTGATATACCTCTTGAAAGCTTACTTAAAGCGTTGTTCTCCTGAGCATACACTGAAAAAGATAGCATTTGCAATACAATTATAAGTGAAAAAAGCTTTCTAACCATACTGACCTCCTTAGTATATTTTAGAATTATCTCCAAAAGAAGGCAAAAAAGGCTTTTAGGCTAACTCCAGAGCCATAATCTGGGCTCGTGCCTTATTTACAGTCTCAATGTATTCACTTTCTGGCTTTGAGTCAGCAACAATACCAGCCCCAGCCTGAACATAAGCGTAGCCCCCTTTAAATACTATAGTCCTTATTATTATACAAGTATCTAAAGCATTTGTGAAGGAAAAATATCCGACTGATCCGGCATAAATTCCCCGTTGATCAGGCTCAAGTTCGTTTATAATCTGCATTGCTCTCACCTTTGGAGCCCCGCTAACAGTTCCGGCAGGAAAACAGCTTATCAAAGAAGAAAATATGTTCTCACCCTTATTGAGTTGACCACGGACTTCACTTACAATGTGCATAACATGCGAGAATTTCTCAACTTTCATAAATATCGGCACCCCCACAGATGCTTTCTTTGATACTCTCCCTAAGTCATTGCGGGAGAGATCAACCAGCATTATGTGCTCAGCCTTTTCCTTAGGGTCTGCTAAAAGTGATTTTCGCAAACGCTCATCCTGGGAATCGCTCTTGCCCCGGCGACGTGTTCCCGCTATTGGCCTTGTTATCAACTCGTTCCCCTCACAACGCAGCAACATCTCAGGTGATGCTCCCACAAGACAGGCATCTTTATAATTTAGGAAAAACATGTAGGGCGAAGGATTAAGTATCCTCAAGTATCGATAAACAGTAAAAGGATCAGAAGCAAATTTAACACTAAAACGCTGAGAAATAACTGTCTGTATGGTATCACCTTGACGAATATGTTTTTTTACTTTTCGTACAGCCTCTAGGAAGTCCTTTTTGGCGTAGTTTGACTTTGCCTTTAGTTTTTTAGGTTTAAAATTCAAATCCGGCAAACGGTGGGGTTTAGTTATTTTTTTAACTATACTGGCAATTTCTTTCTTCTCTTGCAGATAAACCTTATTAAGAGTTTTCTTGCTTTCTAGGGTCGCAAAGGAAAGAACTTCAATTTCTCTGGTCAAGTGGTCAAAGACAATGAGAAACTTTGGCAAGATAAAGTGTAAATCATTGGTACCGAGACTGTCCGGTAACTTGTCTCCTATAGGCTCATAAAAACGAACTGCATCGTAGCCCATATAGCCAACAAACCCGCCAAAAAAGCGCAAATTTTTCTTAGGGGCTACCCGATAGGAAGCCATGAGTTTTTTTAATTCGAATAAGGGATCTTTTTTTGTTATAAAGGTTTTAGTCTTTTTTTGTTTTATGGTGATTTTCTTCCCCTTGCTGATAAAGCTGCATATTGGTTGAAAGCCTAAAAATGAAAAGCGACAAATCTTTTCAACTCCCTCTACAGACTCTAAAAGAAAACTTTCCCGGGAAATTTTTTTGCGCAAACCATGGTAGATGGAAAGCGGAGTCAGCCAATCAGAATAAAACTTGTATGAAAAAACAATTAGATTATTCTTTTTAGCTAAATTGAGAAATTTTTTTTGGCTGGGATTAATCTCCATAAGCTTACTTTATTTTAGTTTAAGTTTCCGGTAAAAACAGCTCCTAGCCCCTGTGTGGCAGGCAATACCACCAATCTGATTTACTTTTATTAAAAGCGCATCTTGATCACAGTCATAGTATATGGCTTTAACTTTTTGAACGTGACCACTGGTTTCGCCCTTTCTCCACAAGGTTTTTCTTGAGCGTGAATAAAAACAGGTTCTTTTCTCTTTAATAGTAATTTTTAGCGACTCCTTATTCATATAGGCTACCATCAATATATCATTTTTGGCGGCGTCTTGGACAATGACTGGAATCAATCCGTTTTTATCAAACTTAAATTTT
>CAJXAF010000110.1 GCA_913050175.1 uncultured bacterium | reverse complement strand
TAAGAAATCATCAATTTATATAGGCTCAGGCGCTCTTGCCGGCAGTGCTATACCGCGAGCTGCCTATAGCGAAGCTATGAAAAAGTTTTTAGAAAAAACCGGTTCTCAATCTTTGCGTTCAAAGTCAACAACTGTCAGGAATTCCTTAGACAATGTCGCAAGCAGAGATTTTGTTATTGAGTTTTTAAATATATTGGCATTGATTCAAATGCACTTATCAAGAATGGCAGAAGATTTAATTCTGTATTCAACAAAAGAGTTTTCCTTCTTTGATTTACCGGAGGAATTCTGTACAGGATCATCTTTGATGCCACATAAGAAAAACCCAGATTTTCTAGAATTGGTAAGGGGAAATACTGGTAAAGTTTATGGTAATTTAGTTTCAGTTTTAACTACCATGAAAGGTCTGCCTTTGACTTATAACCGGGATATGCAGATGGATAAAGAGCCGCTTTTTTCATCCACTGAGACCATAAAAGAAGAACTTACAATTATTGCTAAATTCATAAAGAAAATAAAATTAAACAAAGCTAAAATACACCAGGTTTTAGAGGATGAAGAGCTTTATGCTACAGAAATAGTCGAGTTTCTAGTTTACAAGGGCGTTGCTTTTGCTAAAGCTCATAATACGATAGGAAAACTTATACGTTATGTTGAAGATAATGATATTAAAATAAAAGATATGCCAGATAAAGTTTTAAAAACTTTCAACAAGAATTTAACTCACAAGGATATAGTGAAGATAATGAATCCAGAGTATGCAGTAGCATCTAAGAAATCTTTGCCTGCCGGCAGGCAAGCCACTCCCGTAAAGCCTTCAAGAAGAAAATAATCTGTACAATGCATTACTTTAGTTTTAAGAAAAATAATTTATACTGCGAGAATTTAAAAATTAAAGACTTATTGGATAAATTCGGCACCCCTCTTTATGTGTATAGCGGGCGAACGATTCTTGAACATTTTTTTAAATTGAGAGATGCCTTCGCAAAGCTAGAACCTTTAATCTGTTACTCAGTTAAGGCAAACTCAAACCTTTCCATATTAAAACTTCTCACATCTTCCGGTGCAGGTTTGGATATAGTCTCAGGCGGTGAACTTTACAGAGCTAAGAAACTAAAATGTTCACCTAAGAAAATAGTCTATGCCTCAGTTGGCAAAACTGATAAAGAGATAAAAGATGCTATAAATTACGGAATTTTGATGTTTAACGTTGAGTCTATTCCGGAGCTGGGGCGAATTGCAAAGATCGCTAGAAAGTTAAAGAAAAGAGTAAGTGTTGCTTTAAGACTTAATCCTGATGTTGAATCAGGCACTCACGCTTATATAACCACAGGTAAAGGAGAGACAAAGTTTGGAATGGATACCAAAACTGTAAAGGGTATTTTTTTAAGACGGGCTAGTCTGCCCTACCTTAAAATAGAAGGTCTTCATATGCATATCGGTTCACAAATTACAAAATTAGATCCTTTTAAGAAGGCACTTAAAAAGGCAAAAAAACTTATTTCTGAACTCAAAAGTAAGGGAGTTAAGCTAAAATATCTTAATATAGGAGGAGGTCTTGGTATAATTTATGAGAAAGAAAAGCCTCAAACAGCTAAAGAGTTTGCTTCTGGAATTTTACCCTTACTTTGTGATTTAGGTCTTAAGATAATACTTGAGCCAGGTAGGTTTATTGTAGGAAACGCTGGAATCTTAGCAGCCAAAGTCATCTACATAAAAGAGACGCCCAAGAAGAAATTTGTTATTGTTGATGCGGCAATGAATGATTTAGCCAGGCCTTCTTTGTATGAGGCCTATCATAAAATAGTCTCTATTGAAAAGCCAAGAGGCAAAAAAAGTAAAAAGTTAGCTGATGTGGTTGGTCCAATTTGCGAGAGCGGGGATTTTCTGGGAAAAGAAAGACGCTTAGATATTAAAGAAGGTCAGGCAATAGCGGTCCTGGGAGCTGGCGCCTATGGGTTTAGTATGAGTTCAAATTACAATTCTCGCCCTCGGGTAGCAGAAGTTTTAGTAAAAAATAATAAAGCCTATCTTATAAGAAAAAGAGAAGACTATAACGATTTAATCAAAAAAGAGATCATTATTTAATCAAAAATAATTATGTCAAAGTTAACATTTTATAAGCTGCAAGCTTCAGGCAATGATTTTATACTCCTAGATTTTTTAAAAACCAAAACTAGAAAGTCAAAAATGTTTTATAAAAATCTTGCTAAAAAGTATTGCCAAAGAAAACTCGGTATAGGAGCAGACGGTTTACTTGTAATTGAGCCCTCAAGAAAAGCTTGTTTTAAGATGAGAATATTTAATGTTGATGGTTCAGAGGCAGAGATGTGCGGAAACGGTGCACGTTGCGTTGGGCTTTGGGCAAGTATTGCTAAAGACAGGGGAAGTTGCAGAAGCACCGCAATAGATTTTGACACTATAGCCGGAATAATAAAGGCAAGAG
>CAJXAF010000109.1 GCA_913050175.1 uncultured bacterium | reverse complement strand
AATTATCGATTTTAAAAACCAACGTTAGCCCAATAGCCGCTTACTTATCCGCTAAGTAAGCATATTAATTTTAACATAACGTAGTCTAACAAGGAGGTTATAGTGCAGGGTAGTGCAAGATTTGTTAATTTTATCCCTTTAATTTTTGTCTTTGCTGTATTTTATTTTCTAATCATTCGTCCTCAGAAGAAAAAACAAAATGAACATGAGGCGATGGTTAAAAATCTAAAGAAAAATGATGAGGTTGTTACCAGTGGAGGTATCCACGGTACAATTGTCAATGTAAAAGATAAAACTTTTGTCTTAAGAGTTGATGAAAATGCAAAAATCGAAATGGACAAGATCTCGATAGGGTATCTAAAAAAGGCTCGATAGTGATAAAGAAAGTAGATTTAAAAATACGATTGGCTTTTATTCTGGGCTTAACTGTTTTAAGCTTAGCATATATTTTTCCCTTAGAAAAAAATATAAATTTAGGCCTTGATTTAAAAGGGGGCATGTATGTGCTGCTTAAGGCTGACACTTCAACGGTTTCCCAAGAGAAGAAAGCCAATGCAATGGGTGCTGCTATTGAGAAGATACGAAATAGAATCGATAATTTTGGTGTAAAAGAAGCTTCAATACAACTTCAGGGAGAAGATTCGATTTTAGTTCAGGTACCAGGCGTTGTTGATCGTACCATTGTTGATGCCTTAAAGGAAGTAGGAGAATTAGAATTTAAGTTGGTCGCAGACGATAAAGAAAAAATAGCCTCAGCCAAAGAAGGGCAAATTCCTCAAGGGTATGAGGTTAAAACCTTTGGCAAAGCAACTTATTTGCTCGAGAAAGAACCTGTTCTAGTAGGTGCTGATCTATCGGAAAGTTATGTAGGATTTAATAATTACGGCAATACTGAGCCGGTTTTGCGATTTACTTCAGCCGGTTCAAGAAAATTTAGCAAAATAACTGCTGAAAATGTAGGAAGAGTGTTAGCTATCTTACTTGATGACAATATAAAAAGTGCACCCAGGATAAGTGAAGAAATTTTAGGGGGTGAAGCTCGTATCACAGGTAACTTTACCTCTGATGAGACATTAGCAATTGTATCAGTTTTAAATTCCGGTGCTCTTCCTTTGCCATTGACCCTTGAAGAAGAAAGAAGCGTTGGACCGCTTCTTGGGTCAGACTCAACTCAGCGCGGAATAAATTCAATAGTTATTGGTGCAATTTTTGTAATTATTTTTGTTTTAATATACTATCTTTTGGGTGGAGTCATAACTGTACTCTGTTTATTCTTAGATTTATTATTTATCCTTGTTGGTCTTCATATGTTTGATGCTACATTAACTTTACCTGGCATTGCTGGCATGATTTTAACCTTAGGCATGGCAGTTGATGCTAATGTTTTAATTTTTGAAAGAATAAGAGAAGAAATAAAGGCAGCTAAGCCTTTAAGTGTATCTGTAAAAAATGGCTTTAATCGCGCCAAGAGAACCATAATTGATGCTAACGTAACTACCCTGATTGCCGCAGCTGTTTTAGGATTTTTTGGTACAGGCCCAATAAGAGGTTTTGCCATTACTCTTTCCTTGGGTATTGTCGCTAGTATTTTTACTGCAGTTTTTGTAGGAAGAACTATTTTTTCTTTTTTACTAGATTTAAAACTTAAAAAATTCTCAATGCTTTCAGTGATTTCCTCGCCTAAGATTAATTTTGTAAAATTGAGGGGAATTTGTATTATTATTTCTTTTATCCTGGTGCTTATTGGGATGTTTAATTTTTACTCAAAAGGCGAAGAAGCTTATGGCATTGATTTTAAGGGTGGTCAGATTCTTGAATATAAGATAACACCAGCAATTGAGATAAATAATTTACGTAACACATTGAAAGACGAGGGTTTCAAGGATTTAATAATTCAAGAGTTTAAAGATATTCCTGGTAGTGTTAGCATAAAGAGCACAAGAGATCTGTCTTCTCAGATAACAAAAGCTTTAGATGACAGCTTTGATAAGGTTGAGGAATTAAAGGTTACCACTGTAGGGCCGGCTGTAGGTAAGGTTCTGCGGCGAAAAGCCTATTGGGCCATATTGGTGGCTTTAGCATGCATACTTATTTATGTAGGCATTAGATTTAAACATTTTGACTTTGCCTTTGCTGCGGTAATTGCGCTTTTCCATGATGTTTTAATAAGTCTTGGGGTTCTCTGTTTTGCAGGTTTTGAAGTTAATCTTCTAGTTATAACCGCACTTTTGACTATTGCTGGATATTCCATTAATGACACGATAGTTATCTATGACCGCATACGTGAAATTTCACCGCGGCAGAGAAAAAGCTCCTTAAAAGAAATAATTAATCTTGCCATAAATAATACATTGTCGAGAACAATAATTACGTCATTTACTACATTGATGGTAGTTGTTTCAATCTTTTTTCTAGGAGGAGAGGCTTTAAAAGGATTTTCATTCGCTCTCTTAGTCGGCATTATAGCCGGAACTTATTCTTCAATTTATATCGCCTCCCCTTTAGTCCTTCTTTTTAGAAAATCCAGTGTTTGATACTCTTAAAATATATACTCACAAATCA
>CAJXAF010000108.1 GCA_913050175.1 uncultured bacterium | reverse complement strand
TCCACTCACCTTGTAAGCGCGATGGTCAAACTTCCCCCCGGCATGCAAAGTAGTTAAAACCACCTCAAGTGCTGGTTTTTTTAATTTCTTATGAATATCAACTGGTATCCCCCGGCCGTTGTCCTCTACTGAAACACTGTTATCTGTATAGATAGTCACCTTTACTCTATCGCTATGGCCGGCGGTTGCCTCATCAATTGAGTTATCCACTACCTCATAAACAAGGTGGTGAAGCCCTCTGGCTGCAGTATCACCTATATACATAGCAGGTCTTTTTCTTACAGCCTCTATTCCTCCTAAGACCTGGATGGTGGTTGCGTCGTATTTTTGTGGTTTTTTCATGCCTTTACCCGGTTTTAATTTTTATCCCTTCAATTTCGGGAAAACTTTTTTTAATTTCTGCAAGCAGGGTTTCTTTTTTTAAATTAAAATCATACGTAAAGCTTGATGCATCCGAGCGAAAAACTAAATAATTCTTATAGATTCTTACTAGTTGTATATGTTTTTTTGTCTCCTCTCCTAAAAACTCTTCTATACTTTTCTTTATCTTTTGTTGGTATTGAGTTCTTTTTTTACCTTTTTTTAAGAATTTCCCTATAATCTGCTTTATATGCGTCGCCATGGGAGATTATATTTTCATAGGAAGAAGAAGGTAGATATAGTCTGTCTTTTTTAGCACTGCTGGTTTATCAGCCCCAAAAAAGTCAATTCGCACCTCATTATCGTCTATGTTTTTCAAAACATCTGTTAAGTAGTTAGGGTTAAAACCGATCTCAAGATGTGCCCCGCCGTATTTAGTTTCTATGGTTTCTTTTACCTCTCCCAGTTGAGGGGTATTTTTGGAAATAGTTAAGTTATTCTTTTTAAGCTCCAGTTTTACCCCCTGATAGTCTGCTGTTGACAACACACTAGCTCTTTTTAAAGCAAAAAGAAGCTGTTTTCTGTCTACGGTCAACACATCTTTACTTTCTTTTGGTATGTATTGAGAATAGTTAGGAAACTCCCCTTCTAGCGGCCTTGCTATAAACTGAGTGTCTTTAAGGTCAAATGTCACTTTATTTTCCTCTACTGCAAGATATATTTCGTTTTCTTTCTCCTTTAATAGCTTGTGTAGTTCAGATACAGCTTTTATAGGTAATATAAAAGATATTTTGGATACAAGCTCTGGTTGGTTTATGGGTAGTGTTTTTTCAATGAAAGCTAGTCTTTTACCATCAGTCGCTATTAACTTTATTTTATTGCCCATAATTTCAAAAAGAATACCTCCTAAAACATAATTAGTATCTTCGTAACCTACACAAAATGATGTTAGTTTAATCATTTCCTCTATTTTTTGCGGGTTAAGTTTGATTAAGGAAGCTTTTGAGTTCTCTTGTATTTGAGGAAATTCTTCTGTGTTTAATGTGCTTATTTTGAACTCAACTTTTTCACACTTTATCAAAAGGTTATTTTTGTTTTTTTCAATGGTTATTCTTTGTGGTGGTAGCTCTCTAATTATAGACAAAAACCTTTTCATTGGAATTACTGTTTGTCCGGATTCTTTTATTTCTGTTTTAATTGAAGCAATTGTCGTAATATCTAAATCTGTAGTGGTAAGCTTTAGCTGATCTTTAAAAACATTCAATAAGACACTACTTAAGATAGGTAAATTTTGTTTTGAGGTTGTCGGCCCTAAAACCGTCTGCAGGCTATCTACTAATATATCTTTATTAATACTAAACTTCATAGTAGTTGTAGTAGTATTGGTTGTGAATAAGGTCTAAAAGAGAAATAGTATACCAAAGTAATAACTAAAAACAAATATTTTATTCACAAAGACTCTTTATAAGTTTTTGATTTCCTGTGTAAGAGTGTTAACCGTAAGTTTTAGCTTATTATCCTTCTTTAAATTCTGTTTTATTTTCTTCCAAGCGTAAAGAATCGTCGTGTGGTGTTTTGAGCCGAAAAAACCACCAATTTCAGGCAAAGACAACTCAGTCAACTCACGTATTAAGTACATAGCAACTTGGCGCGGGAGAACAAGAGTCTTATTGCGCTTTTTCTTTTTTAACTCATCCTTTGATGTGTTGTAATAAGCCCCAACTCTAGCTAAAATAGTGTTAGGGGTTATACGCTTGTATATCTCTTTTACCATATCTTTCAATATTTCTTTAGCCAATTCTAAACTAATAGGTTTGTCTTCAATTAAAGAATAGGCAATAATTCTAACCAGTGCCCCTTCTAATTCACGGATGTTGGTAGTGATGTTTTTGGCAATAAAATGAATAACATCTGGATCTATCTTTATAGGATCCTTCTCAAGTTTTTTCTCTAAAATAGCAACCCTAGTTTCAAAATCAGGCAGCTGTATATCTACCACCAAGCCCCAATTAAAACGAGAAACAAGCCTCTCCTCCAGTCTAGCTATCTCCTTGGGGGGTTTATCAGAGGAAACAATAATTTGTTTATGGTGATCGTATAAAACGTTGAAGGTATGGAAAAATTCCTCCTGGGAAGCTTCCTTCCCCGCAAGAAATTGTATATCGTCAATTAAGATAACATCAATGTCACGGTATTTCTGGGGAAACTTATCTGCTGAACGGTTTC
>CAJXAF010000107.1 GCA_913050175.1 uncultured bacterium | reverse complement strand
TTACCGGCGAGCCAGGATCCTACGATCTAACAATGAAGGGGATTGAGAATATAAAGAGGGCGGGAATTAAATTTCAGATTAATACTACTATCACTAAAAGGAATATTTCAGAGCTTAATGCCATGGCTGACTTAGCAACTAATCTTGGAGCCAGCGCCTACCATGTTTTTTTCTTAGTCCCCACCGGCAGGGGAAAATCATTAGAGGGAGATAGTATATCCGCTCAAGAATATGAAGAGGTCTTTAACCGTCTTTATGATTTACAGATGACTTCAGAACTTAGAATTAAAGCTACATGTGCACCGCACTATTACCGGGTCTTAAGGCAGAGATTGGCTGCCGAGAATAAGGTTTTTCCTTCCCAGCAAAGTATATTTCATCAAATAACAAAGGGCTGTCTTGCCGGGCAAGCTGTTTGTTTTATATCCTATAAGGGTGAAGTTTATGGTTGTGGCTACTTGGATGTTTTGGCGGGTGACTTGCGAAAGGAAAACTTTAAAGATGTTTGGCAGAGAAGCGAGTTATTTAAAACCTTAAGAGATGAGTCAAAGCTACTAGGTAAGTGCTCTGTTTGTGAATTTGTCAAAATCTGCAGTGGCTGCCGGGCCAGGGCTTATGCGAAAACTGAAAATTACTTAGAAGAAGAACCGGATTGCCTTTATCAACCAATTATAAAAACTAAAGTATAATTTAAGGAGGATGAGATGATGCAGTTAAGTGAAGTCGACAGAAAAATATTAAACCATATCCAGGAGGATGTACCGTTAGTTTCAAAGCCGTTTGAGTTCTTAGCTGATAAGATAGGCATAAGTGAGGACCTGCTCCTTGAAAAAATAGAGGAGTTTAAAAGTAACGGGGTCATACGTATGTATTCGGCCGGGCTCAACCATAAAAAGTTAGAGTTTAAAAGCACTTTGATAGCGGTAAGGGTTCCAGCGGCAAAAGTAGAGGACATAGCTGATTACTTAGCTCAACATGTAGAGGTTACACATTGTTATCTACGCGACGGTGAGTTTAATCTTTGGTTTGTTTTTCTCTATCGGGAAGATAGTGATCTAGTTAGAGTTTTGGAAAAGATTGAACACGAGGTGGGTAAGGGTAATATTCTAAACCTTAAAACCATTAAGAAATTTAAATTAAAGACTCGCTTAAAGATTTAAAGCTAAGAAAGACGACTTTTTTATTGACATTATCTAAAACTTAGATAATAATATGTATCTTGTATGCTTCTCTAACGTACCTAATAAATAACTAGATGAAGAATTCCTCTTCAAAGTTTAAAAAAATTAAAGTTTTCTCACAAGATTTTTCCCTACCACTCAGTTATCAGGTTGAGTGTTATGTTTCCTATTTTCAAAGTGCGAAGAAATCTAAACCAGATTTAGAAATTGGTGATCTAATTTTTGCTGAGAGTCAGCAGATAGAAAACAAATTGCAAAATTCAATATTTGAAAAGATTTTCTTCTTTAGTGAATCTTGCTTTAATTAAAAGAGTAATTTGAAGAGTTTTCTTAATTGACAGAAAAATTTTTTTTAATATAATATTATGGAGAAAAAAATAATTTATGCGATTGAAAAATTATCGCAGTCATTTAGAGCTTTACAGAGGGATTTCGCAAGAAAATAAAATGTCAGCTTATTACAAGTCCAGGTTCTGTTTTACCTCAAGGACAATGCTGGAAAAAAATATAAAATAACACAACTTATAAAAGATTTTAACCTGACTAAGGCAACTCTTAGTGAGGCTGTAAGCTCTTTGGAGAGGAAAAAGCTTATTTCTAAAAAGGTATCTTCTTCTGATAGGAGGTCTTACAATATCGTTATTACTACAAAAGGTGAAAGCTTAGCCGAACGTGCTTTAAATTGGCATAACGGTATTCTGAATGAATTTGGCAAGTTTTCTCATCAGGAAAAAAAGCAGACTATGATTTTACTGATGAAGATGATCGCTTGTCTGCATGATGCAAAAATTATCCCCTTGGGGAGGGTTTGCCTAACTTGTGAGAATTTTTTTCAAGATACTTATCTTAAAATTAAAGATATGTATGAGTGCAGGTTTTTAGAAACCATTAGAGCTACCTGGGAACTTAGTATCAATTGTAAAGAGTATGTTCCTAGGGTCTCTAGCCGTAAGCCTTTGTCAGGAACCCTCTCATAGAGAGATAGGTTGAATTGCTAATTTTCGGATGAATTGGGTATTCATAAAATAATTAAATAAGGAAGGAAATTGATATGCAAGAAGGTAATAAGGATAAGAAAAAATCGATTAACTTAAGTTCTTCAAAATTAACCCGGAGGACTTTCTTAAAAGCTTCAGCCGCTTCTTTGGGAGGTCTGCTGATAAGCGCGCCATTATTTGCAGCTTTAAAATTTGTCCCTGAAATTGATAACCCCTTAGAGTTTTATCCTGCCCGCGACTGGGAGAAAATATACCGGGATCAATTTAAACATGACTACACTTATCATTTTTTATGTGCTCCTAATGATACTCATAATTGCCTGCTTAAAGCCTACGTTAAAAATGATGTAATTACCCGTATCGGACCAAGCTATGGTTATGGTAAGGCTAAAGATCTCTACGGTAATCAAGCTTCTCATCGTTGGGAGCCAAGAGTTTGTAATAAA
>CAJXAF010000106.1 GCA_913050175.1 uncultured bacterium | reverse complement strand
ATTCAGGGTTAAAGATAGCTAGACAGCTTTATCCTCAAGAAGCCCAAGCCAGAAGAGGATGGATACCGATTTTTACCTTTTTAACCTTATTGATTTTAGTCTTTCTCTATTTATTTATCGGATAAATTATATAAGAGAATAATATGAAAAGAAATGAATTAATTGCCGTAACCTGCATAATTTTAGCTACTCTTGGCGCTATATTCGGTGTATTCGCCATTGAGAAATTCCGTTTGGCTAAATTCTATACCTTAAAACTTATTGCCCGGGCCCCGGAGAATGGAAATTGGTACCCTCAAAAGTTTACGCTCAAGCAGGGAGAAGAGGTAAGAATTTTAGTCCGCAATATTGAAACCGTAACTCATGGGTTTGCAATTCCTGATTTCGGCGTGGCGATCAAAGAGATCAAAGCCGGTCAGGCCAAGAGTGTTACCTTTACTCCCGATAAGAAAGGAACTTTTCCTTTTCTGTGTACGGTTTGGTGTTCAGAACGCCATATGCAAATGCGGGGTGAGTTGACTGTTGAGTAGTCTTGGCAATAATTATCCTTGTTTTTTTCTGTTTCTTTGATATAACTATTTTAAGGAGGGTAGCTATGAATATAGGAGAAGATAAAAATAAAACTGAAACTAGAGAAAATAGAACTGACGAAAAGTGCAAAAAAGAATGGAAAAAACCAACCTTTGAGGATGTGTCTGAACGGATAATGGCCCAGCCTTATATCCGGTTTACTTAATTCAGCCTTTTGCAGTAAAATTTTTGAAAAACTAAAGATATCCTGTCTTTGACGGGATCATTGAGGAGTAGAGTTATGGAGTTTGCTAAACATGTAAAAGTACGGCAGGAGAAATTCGGAGCCGTTGTTTTTGAGACCTTGCGGGAAAAAGTATTTGTGACTAATGAAACCGGCGCTGAAATTCTTAGCTTACTTGAAGAAAAAGAAGAGCCTAAAGAGGTAACTGCTGAATTAGCCAAGAAATATTGCGTTGATTCAAAATTAATCGAATCCGATGTAAATGGTTTGATCTCAATATTAGAAGAAAAAGGAATAATCAAAAATAAGGAACAACAATGATCGAGAATGAATTAAGGCCATCGTTGACCGTCGAGCAAGTAAGAGGAACTAGTTTTAATGATTTTCAATCTCCCTTATTTATGGCTTGGCAGCTGAACTCAGTTTGTAATCTCGAGTGTTTACATTGTTGTGAAGAGGCTGGCCACAGCATGCCCGATGAACTTAATAGCAAAGAAGTCATGGATTTTTGTAAGCAGATTGTTGATTTAAAGATTCCCTATGTAGCAATTTCCGGCGGAGAACCAATGTTGCATCCTGACTTTTTTAAGATTTGTGAATTTTTCCGCCGAAATTCAATAAGCTTAAAAGTAGAAACTAACGGACTCTTCATTGATGAAAAAGTAGCTAAGCGTTTTGCTGAGCTGGGATTCCGCTCAGTACAGATAAGCGTTGACGGAGCTACCCCGGCTACCTTTGAAAAATTACGGATAAAGGGAAATTTACAAAAGGTTCTTGATGCTTGTAATCGTCTGGTTAAGGCCGGCGTCAATACTGAAATAGTATTTGTTCCTACGAAATTTAACATCCATGAGACTGCCCAGCTTATTGATCTGGCCCATGATATGGGAATTTATGGTTTCTATACCGGTAAAATTATGCGTATCGGGCGAGCTGGCCAAAACTGGGATATTTTATGTCCCAGCGATGCCGAATATGAGAAATTTTTCCAAGTTTTGAAAGAAAAGGAAGTAAAATATGCCGGTAAGATGAAAGTTTATTATTATCCTTACGATGTTATCGAGGAATTAAAGTATCGTCTAGAGCATCCATCTACCAGCCTTTTGGTTATACCTAACGGTAAAGCTAAACTTGTTGGACCGCTGCCATTTATCTGCGGTGACTTACGCCAAGATACTCTGCTTGAGATTTGACAAAAATATAAAGAAGCTTGGAAGAGTCCGAAAGTTATTGATTTCACTAAAAAAGTTATTGCTGATCCGGAACTTCTTAAAGAAGCAAATAAATGGCAAGCAGCATAGCTGCCTTGCTAAGGCTTATCCGCTATAGATTTTTACTGGTCGCCGGTTTATTCCCTTATTTTCTCGGTGCAGCAGTTGCCTTCCATCAGCAAAAAAACTTCAATCCTTTTTTATTTCTAGCCGGATTCTTGGGCCTTTTTTTTGTCTTAGTTGGAGTTGAGGCTTGGAATGAGTTTTTTGACTGGCATCTTGGTACCGACCGCGTATTTCAACCGGAGCCTAAACCAGTAACCAAGCGTACCTTTTTTGTTGGCCTGGCATCTTTCTTTGTTGCTTTATTATTCGCAATCTATCTTACCTTCGAAGTCGGACCAGTAATAATTGTCTTATCAATAATCGGATTCTTGGCTGCGTTTTTTTACCTTGGCCCGCCAGTTAAGCTAACTTATCGGGGATTAGGCGAACTTACTATTGCCCTTTCTTATGGTCCCTTGATGATGCTCGGCAGTTATTATCTTCAGAGCAAGAGGGTTGATGCTTTACCGATTATGGTATCGATAATTCCGGCTCTGCTTATTTTTCTAATCGCAATTACTAACGAAGTACCGGATTATTTCCAGGATCGGCTTGTCGGTAAGCGTAATATCTGTGTCAGGCTTGGACAATCCAGGACCGTAATTTTACAGGGAGTTGTTCTAGTTATTTTCTATCTCTGCTTACTCAGCGGCTTATTTTTGG
>CAJXAF010000105.1 GCA_913050175.1 uncultured bacterium | reverse complement strand
TGAAATGAAACTCAACAGTTATTTACGTTCGCTACCTGGAAGCAAAGTACGAGTTCATTTTCCCCATAAGACACTGTGGGAAGTGAAGCTCCCCGGAGCAAGCTCCCGGGGAATCTTCACACCCGCTCCATAGTACAAAGCGTTCTGGATCTTATGCTGCAGCAGCAAACGCATAAGATCATTTGCTCAACCCTAAAGTTCAATCTTTGAAAGTGTTTAGTTAGCGCATCCCTCGCAGCTTCCTGCGGGAAGCTTCAATTTCTTATTCTGATTCATCCTATAAGTTTACCGATTTTTTTTTAATTCTTCATCAGTTATTACATCCAAACACGCTAGCATAATATTTGCTTTGAGATAACTTCTTTTTTTTTTCAAGGTAAAAGAACTCTTAATAGCTGTAAGAAGTAACTCATCCTGTGGTACGATAACACACAATAAGAAAAGCTATTAATTTGGATGAAAAATACAAGCGCTTGAGAAATAAATGAATAATTTCCCATTTACCTTATCTGTTGTAATTCCTCTATGTAAAGAAGGCGGTCAGCTAAAGATTACTCTTGATGAGGTTTCTAAGGAATTTGAAAAAATAAAAGAACCCTATGAAATTATATTGGTTGATGATGGCTCACCTGATAATACATGGGATGTAATTATAGAAGTAGCCAAAAAATACCCTGCCTTAAAAGCTTTGCGTTTAAGTCGTAACTTCGGCAAGGAATCTGCTATATGCGCTGGATTAGAGGCTGCTAAAGGAAAAGCAGTTATTGTGATGGATGGTGACTTACAGCATCCACCATCTCTTCTTCCGGAAATGGTAAAACTGTGGCAGGAATCACATGCAGATGTGGTAGAAGCAGTCAAAAATGATCGCGGGAAAGAAACTTTCATAAAAAAGACAGGGGCTAACCTTTTTTACGCGATTTTGAATAAACTTTCAGGGGTTAATTTAAAAGGCATGTCAGATTTCAAACTTTTGGATCGTCAAGTAGTAGACGCCTGGCTTAAAATGAGTGAACGCAATCTTTTCTTTCGTGGCATGATTCCATGGTTAGGTTTTAAGCATGTGCAATTACCATTTACAGTTGCTGAAAGAACTGATGGTGAATCAGGTTGGTCTTTTTTTCGTCTCGTAAGACTTGCTGTTACTGCATTAACTACATACTCATCATTATCTTTACATTTTATCACTCTTTTGGGATCTCTTTTTTTATTGTTTTCATTTATCCTTGGTGCACAAACTCTATTTAATAAATTTGCAGGCAATGCTGTCAGTGGTTTTACTACCGTAATTATCCTCCAACTGACAATCGGAAGTCTTCTCATGATTAGCTTGGGAATTATTGGGGAGTATATTGCGAGAATATTTGAAGAGGTAAAAGTGCGCCCACGCTATATTATATCTCAGACTATCAATATGAAATACGATGTTTAAAGCTTGCTTATTGAAGCTCCTCGCAGTAGAGCTGTTAAAAATCTTCAGTGTAGAGTATCAATTTATTTTAAGTTCGCGCTCGCTAATCCAGCAACAAACTACAAGCAATACGCTTTCTAAACACTTTCATCATCCTCAGACTTTCGTGAGTCTACTTTTCCTGTTATAAGCTAGCAGCCCATGGCTGCACGTCTTTTGTGGAAGATTTAAATCCAGGTGCCATAATCAGGTAACCATCAAGAATACCAATTAAAACGTCAGCAGATGATGACGGTTTATGAAATAATTCTTTCTCTAAAAAAATGTATAAAGACTCTTTTGAAATATACCCTTCCTTAAGTTTTTGGAGCAGTTCTTCCATTTTCATTTTAGTCTTATTAAAACTTTGATGAGCAACATGTCCTACATTTATAGTCTTACCATGGCCGGCAGCCAGTAAGGCAAAAGGTAGATAATTGTCATTATCAGTAAAAGGTGGAATAAGTATTAAATGGTCATATTCGCTAGCTAATTTATCCCACAGGCTTGACTTTAATGGATAAGACCATGCGCTTTTGCGAACTAAAGTATGTCGGATTAAACTATATTTTTTGTAGATAGGCCAAAGTTCGACAAATTGAAAAATCAAAGCAATTATTATACAGATAACAGCTGTTTTAATGCGTGTATATTTAACTAAAATAGCGATGCTTGCTACCGTTAAAATATAGCTGACCGGCCAAAAAAACCGGCCACTTGAGCGGACTACATTTAAAAGATTTGAGAGAAGATCAGGAAGTTCGAAGTAAAAAATAACCTTGTTAGCAATCATGACTTTATTAGAAAGAGCTAAAATTAAGAACGTAAACGTAACAATTAATAACGGCAAATCTCTTGTCAGATCAAATGCATTTTTTTGAAAGAAAACAATATAGAGTGAAGCAAGAATCATCAATAATAGTCCAAAGCCAAAATAGTTAAAACCTTCAAAAGACTGGCAACCGCTTGAAAGACTGATTTTTTTCATAAAAAATGTTGTCAACGGAGGGTTGAATGGAGCTATTAAATTCATGGAACAATCTCCATAGCCGGAAGCTACGCTTGAAGAAGCATCAATCACAAAGTAGCCGGTAAACCACATCACAACAATCAGCAGAAATAGAGTAGTTATAAATGTCCAAATCATAGGTACAAGATTGTTTTTAAAATTTTCCAGCAACTCCCTTAATAAGTATCCTCCCCATATGACTAGTATCATTACCAATAAGTAAAAATGAATCATTGACGTTAATATCAACAGAATTGTCCACATTATTCGAGTACGAATTGTGTCCTGGCTAAGATAAAGATAGAGGGATGCCAATATGACCCAATGAGAAGTTAAGG
>CAJXAF010000104.1 GCA_913050175.1 uncultured bacterium | reverse complement strand
TCTCTTTTAAAACGCTTTTGAGCGATGTTATAGTGAGACCCTTTTCCTTTAAAGACTCTTCAAACTCTTCCCGTGAGGGAAAAGAAAGCATCATCTTTTGGAGGCGTTCATTAATTGCTGACGGAGGTACTTGTATTCCAATTTGCTTTGCCTCGGCTAATATTAGTCTATCCTCAATTAATTTTGAAAGAGCTTTAGCCTTGAACTCGCTATCCTCACAAGAATAGGTATTATCTTCATTGGAAAGTCTTATTGAAAGCATATTACAGTAATCCTCAATATCCTTAGAAGTGATAACCTCATTATTTACTTTAGCAGCTATACTGGAAACTTGCTCTGTGTATCCGGCAAAGCTAATTAACAACCCGGCTGCAAATAACCATACAAAGAATGTATAAAATCTTTTCATAGCAGTGGCCTCCTTGATTTTTAATTTAATTTAAAAGTGTCTTTTAAGTATTCTATCTCTTTCTTCAGTAATCTACAATACAAATCAAATCCTACCATCCAAATAAAACCATGTTGCTCTTTTCCCAAAATATTGCCTGCCCCACGCAACTCTAGATCACTCATGGCAACTTCAAAACCAGCACCTAAGTGAGAGAACTCGCAAATATATTTTATGCGTTGAGCAGCCTCTGAGGCAACAACATTTAAGGGCGGCGTAAGAAGATAGGCGTAAGCCTGAATGTTCATCCTCCCGACTCTTCCCCGCAGCTGGTGTAAGTCCGCTAATCCAAACCTATGAGCATCATTAATGATAATTGTATTTGCGTTAGGTATATCTATGCCGGATTCGACGATTGTTGTTGAAAGTAAACAGTCGATTTTTTTATTTATAAAGTCAAACATGATATGCTCTATTTCGCTAGCTGACATTCTTCCATATATAACTCCGATTGAAACATTATCAGGTAAATTTTTTTTAAGCAAGGATTCAATTTTAGGAATCGTATCTATTCTGTTATGGATAAAAAATACTTGGCCGCCGCGCTTTACTTCCTCCATGACCGCATCGCGAATAATATCCTTTCTAAACTGATGAAGAGTAGTTTTTACGCCCAATCTCTGTTTAGGCGGTGTCCTGATTATAGAAATACTCTTTAAACCAATAAAACTCATATAGAGAGTGCGAGGGATCGGTGTAGCTGACAAAGATAAAATATCTATACCAATTTTAAGATTCTTAATTTTTTCTTTATGACGGACGCCAAAGCGATGTTCCTCATCAATAATCAAAAGACCAAGATTTTTAAACTTTACATCATCAGAGAACAGTCGATGTGTCCCCACTACTATATCTACCTTACCTTTTGCCAGCTCCTCTAAGGTCTTTCTCTGCTGGGCAGGGCTTCTAAACCTGGATAGCATATCAACTGAAAAGGGAAAATTTTCAAGCCTTTTCATTAAGGTTGAATAGTGCTGAAAAGCAAGGATTGTTGTTGGCACCAGAAAAGCAACCTGTTTTCCTCCAATTACTGCTTTAAAAGCAGCCCGCATAGCTACTTCGGTCTTGCCATAGCCAACGTCCCCGCAAATTATCCTATCCATGCAGAATTCTGATTCCATGTCCTTCTTAACATCCTCGGTAGCCTTAATTTGATCAGGAGTTTCCTGGTAGGGAAAATTTTTTTCAAATTCTTCTTGCCACTTATCATCCTTAGGGTAACTAAAGCCGCCGATTATTTTTCTCTGGGCTTCTCGCTTTAAAATGCCTAAAGCAAACTCTTTAACCCCGCGTTCGACCTTTGACTTAATTTTAGACCATTCCTTACTGCCTAAGCGAGATAATTTGGGACGCTTTGAAGCAAAATTTGTGTACTTTTGAATTAAATGAGCATCTTCCTTGCAAACGTACAACTTGTCACCTTTGTCGTACTCAATTTCAAAGTAATAATCGTAACTTTCTTTAACTTTGAGTTTTGTCATCCTGCAAAACTTTCCTATTCCCTGCCGAGTGTGGACAATATAATCTCCTTCCTGAATTTGTAAGAATGCCTCTAGGGGCAGATCTTCGCTTCGATATTTTTTAGCTTTTTTAAGGTTGGGTATTATTATTAAAAGACTATAATCTGTTACTTTGCGGTTAAGGACTTTGTCAAAATTATAGATTTTTTTTATTTTTTCATACTCCCACTCAATCCGCACCGGACAAGTAAAATTTATTGGGAAAACTTCCAGCACATCTCCGTAAACAGAAAAATCCCCTTCATCCCAGGCCTCGGCCACACGCCTGTAACCTAAAGAAGTTAAGGTTTCAATAACTTTCTCTAAAGCGATAGCTTTATGTGTATAAATTTTAAAAGTATCAAACACGGGTTTTTCTGAAAAGAAGAACCAAGGGGGAAGCAATATAAATCGAAGAGTAAGTTCCGGCTATAATGCCAATGATTAAAGCAAAAGCGAATCCTTTTAATGCTTCACCGCCTAAGCAAAAAATAGTAACAACAACCATTAAAGTAGTAAGTGATGTAATAATAGTACGAGACAAAGTGTTGTTAATAGCAGTGTTAACGATTTCACTTAATGTAGATTTATGCATGCGGGGAGAAATTTCGCGTATGCGGTCATATATTACGATAGTATCGTTAATTGAGTATCCGGCTATAGTAAGTAAAGCTGTAACAGTTAAAAGATTAACCTGGTAACCCCCCAGACAAATAAAACCTAAAGTAATTAAAACGTCGTGTAAAAGCGCTATAACAGCCGCAAAGGCAAAATCAAAGTGCTTAAAGCGTATGACAACATATAAAAGAATACCTAGTAAGGAAAAAAGTATGGCAAAACCAGCTTTTTTAAGCAAA
>CAJXAF010000103.1 GCA_913050175.1 uncultured bacterium | reverse complement strand
GTATCAGGAGTAAAAGTGAAAACATCTGTATCTGGTAAAGATATTATTATAAGGTATGATGTTTTTCCTGCAATGACAAAAGCGGCGCTAACTCATTCCTTAAAGTTTGAACATGAGAAATATATACCCTTTCCCCTGCTTGAGTGTGTAGTAGATATTGATATTATAGGCAAGAGATCTGATGGGACGATGAATGCATTAATAGTTTCGGCTAAAAAAGCCTATATCGATGAAAGGGTTAAACTTATAAAAAAGTCAGGACTCCTGCCGCAATTAATAACTACAGATGCTATGGCCCTGCATCAAAGCTTTATTGAGAGTCCATTCTTCTCCAGGGAGAACTCATGTGTTATTCTTAATCTTGGATATGTCGTCACTAATCTTATAATCGTAAAAA
Source organism: uncultured bacterium (assembly GCA_913050175.1). Lineage (GTDB taxonomy): Bacteria > Omnitrophota > Gorgyraeia > Duberdicusellales > 4484-171 > JAFGHG01. The sequence goes on along the minus strand of CAJXAF010000103.1, from coordinate 2,436 downwards.
ACGGTGAAATAATATTTTCCCGGGATATAAATATAGGTGGTGACAATTTTAATCGTTCTCTGGCTGATAATTTAGGTATTCCTTTAGATGAAGCTGAAAAAACAAAACAGGAAGCTAAAGATTCTTCGATAATCAATTCTCTTTCAATAGATTTAAACTCCCTGATAAGTGAGATTGAGCTTTCAGTAGCTTATTCACGAAAAAATCATGATCTAACTAATATTGAATGTGTTTATATTAGTGGTGGCTCTTCAAAGCTAAAGGGTTTAACTGAAATTTTAGGCAATGCCTTAGATTTAAAAATTGATTTTTGGAATCCTTTTATAAAACTAAAAAAAGACAGAGAATTTAAAATCCTAGAAGAGTATTATCATGATTTGATATTGGCCTTAGGAATTGCCCTGTCATAGGCCTGAAAGAATAAAATGATGAATGAGAGAAGACAATATATAAGGATCCCAGAAAGCACAGAGATATCTTACCGGCTAATACCTGAAACAAAAGTCTCAGGTTATCTTACCCGCGACATAAGCCGAGGCGGTATTTGTTTTCTTGTTCATGAGTTTCTGCCTGTTGGTAGCATTTTAAAAGTAAAACTCAGGTTAAAGAAGAATTACTTTACCTTTGAGGCTCTTGTAAAAGTTAAATGGGTAAAAGAAGACACTAGCGCTAATAGATTTGAGATTGGCGTGGAATTTACTGATATCCCCCCTGAGGCTTCACGATATCTTGTGAGCTACATAAGAGCGATTGTAACCTAGAAATTCTTACCTTACCTATTGGGTTTGCTCACTAAAATATGCTTCTGAAATAAGTCTCCAGCTATTTCCACCGGTAAAGCCAAGTACTCCTGCAGAATTAGTAGGTGAGGCTTGAGGAAAGCGGTCATCATAGCCTTGGTTTGTTGTAGGAGTTGAATATCCTACCCTTGCACCATAGTTTTGAACATACCAGTAGTTCAAAGGGCGACTATCACGAGCATGACGTGCAGGTAGGCTATTTTCACCATTTTGATAGTGATCCCAGGTATTTTCTTCGCTGCCAAGAGTTGCTTTATATTCGTCATCATATTTAGGATCACTAGGGTCGTTAAAGTTTAAGAAAGCCCCGACCATATTCTTTTCAGCCCGAACCTCTTTACCGTCAGCGTTAATATAATACCAGTTCTCAAGCGTATTATCTCCTTTGTTGTCATCGTAAGGAGTGATAAAGAGAGAGTTGTAAGTGTAGTTACAGGATTCTGAACCGTCTTTACATACTCTGTTTGGCATGCTGATTCCTGAATCTTTATGTTCTTTCTGGAGATTGTTTCTCTCGGTACGAGCCCAGGCTCTGGTTTCATCATCCATGCCTTTATAATAATAATATGAGCCGTCAGTATATTTATAACCGCTATAGTTTGCATTTATCCAGGCTCCGTCTTTGCCCTCATCACTGGTTGACAGGTAATCGGTTATTCTGTTAAGACTATCCCTTTGGACATTAACGTAAACATAAGGATATTCAGGGTACATAGCTAATGCAGGAGGGCTTTGTGGGTCATTAAAATTATCAGAAAGAGTATATACTTTCTTTTTTGTTGCAATGTTAGATATTTTCCAATCGGTTATGTTGTAGTTGCCTTTTATGTAGACACTTTCTTCAGATATTAGTGTAAACACTGCCTTTTTACCGCCAGCATTTGTACCAGGTAGTTCTCCTGCATTTGAAAGGCGAAGAGGCACTTCAGAATATACTATACCATTAGCCGGGACTTTATTGGGATATTTGCGCAACGTATCAACATTTATGTCTATTACTGTTACTTCTTGGCCTGTTTTCCAATTATAAAAACTAGTAGTTTGGGCGATTTTATCATCTCCGAATAAGCCTTGGTTTAAAGACGAGACAACATCTGAGATATCATCAACATATAGTCCGCTATTTTTAGCTTTTTCCTTATAAGAGCTGTCGGCATCTGGGGTATCAAAAAGATCTCCCAAGAAAGGCTCCTTTTTCTCAACTCCAGACTGCACAGAACCCTCTATGCCTTTTGTTGAAAGCTGACCTAAATATTCAGAAAAACCTTCAGGTTGTGCCTCGCTGTCAAATGACTTTGTTAACCAAGAACTTGGGTCAGTGGCATCCTCACCATAAGTATATTTTTTATCACTGAAGAATTCATCGTTGCTGTCGTGAGCTGAGCTTCTTATTTCATCGAAATAAGTGCGGTCTACCATGCTGCTTTCACGGCAGTCATTGTGACACTTAGAACAATCATATATTTTCTGAAGTTGGGCAGCGCAGTTTTCTTTTTGACAAATTGTCCAATCTTCAGTTATAGCATAGCAATCTATCATGCAAGTGCGATAGGCAGGAAACGCCCCAAAAGCATGCTTATAGCCGCAACAGTCAAAAGTACATTGTTCAAGTAAGGCGCGGTCAATCTTAGTTCCT
>CAJXAF010000102.1 GCA_913050175.1 uncultured bacterium | reverse complement strand
TGACAACTGCAAATAATGCATCTAAGCCATCCATTATTCCGCCTTTCATGGCAACGCCAATAACCGGAATATCAACTAAAGAAGCAACAAAACCAGGTAAAGCAGCAGCCATGCCAGCACAACCGATAACAACCTTTACGCCTTTTTTTTCAAGACCCTGGCAGAACTTAGTTAACTTTGCCGGGTTCCTATGAGCAGAAATAACATCTAAGCTATAAGCAATCTTGTGCTTTTTTAAAAGGTCGAATCCAGCTTCTAAAGCTTTTAAATCGCTCTTGCTTCCGGTAATAATTGCAATCTTTGCCTGCATAACTCCTCCTGATTTAAGTGGTCTTTTTTTTAAATAAAAACCTTTCCTGGTTGAGTGGTTGAGGTTTGACCTCAACCACAAAAAGTCTTTCCACCATGGTTGAGGTCAAACCTCAACCATGGCTTTTATTGTCTCATATTAGTTAACCACTTTATTTATAAAGCCTTACTAGCAATATCTCTTCTATAAAACATCTTATCAAAATGAATACTCTCAATTGCCTGATAAACTTCTGTTTGAGCCTTTTTAAGAGAATCAGCCAAAGCTACAACATTTAAAACCCTGCCACCACTTGTTAACAAGCCATCGTTATTTGTTGTTCCGGCATGAAAAACAAAAATATCTTTTTTTGAGGCTAAAGATTCCAGGCCTTCTATGACTTTGTTTTTTTCATAACTGCCCGGGTAGCCGCCAGAGGCTAAAACGACACAAATACAAAAACCAGGCTCCCAATCAAGCGAAACCCCGGAAAGCTCACCGCTAAGTGTCTTAAGCATTAGCTCTACTAAATCACTCTTAAGCTTTGGCAGTATTGCCTGAGTTTCAGGATCACCAAAACGAACGTTATACTCTAAAATATAGGGTTTGTTATCCTTGATCATAATACCACCGTATAACATGCCTTTATAGGGCTTACCTTCAGCTTTAAAGCCTCTAACCAAAGGCCTAAAAGTCTTATCAATGATATCTTTTAGACCAGCTTCATCCAGCAAAGGAGCCGGTGCATAAGCGCCCATTCCTCCGGTATTAGGACCCTGATCATTATCAAAGGCCCGTTTATGGTCTTGCGAGGAGAGCAAAGGAATAATTGTATCACCGTCAGTAAAAACTAAAACTGAAACTTCCTGGCCATCAATTAATTCTTCAATAACTACACGCTCTCCGGCCGAACCAAATTTCTTATCAAGCATAATTGTCTTAATAGCCTCTAAGGCTTGCGGCGTTTCTTTACAAACAAATACACCTTTACCAGCAGCTAAGCCATCGGCTTTTACAACTAAGGGAGAATTTTTTAACTCTATGTACTCTCGGGCTTGGTTGTAATCAGTAAAAACTTTAAAATCAGCAGTCGGCACATCAAAGCGCTTCATGGCTTCCTTGGCAAAGACTTTACTGCCTTCTAAGAGCGCTAGTTCTTTTTGGGGCCCGAAAATTTTTAAACCTTGGGCCTGGAAAATATTTACCATTCCCTCAACTAAAGGTGCTTCCGGACCAACGATTGTTAAATCTATTTTTTCATCTAGAGCAAATTTCAGGAGCCCTTTGATATTAGTTGCCGCTATATCTAAGTTCTCAGCTAAAGATTTGGTTCCACCGTTCCCGGGAGCACAATAGATCTTATCAACCAAAGGAGACTGAGCCACCTTCCAGACCAAGCAATGTTCTCTTCCGCCGGAACCAATTATTAGTATTTTCATCTTATAAAATCAACTTAGACCAAGGTCATCTTTTTTTTAGAAGTAATAATTTCACCAATAACGTGAGCATATACATGCCTTTGCAAATAAGCTGCTACCTTCATTGCCTGTTTTGGACTAACAACTAAGATCATCCCTATCCCCATGTTAAATACCTTATACATCTCTTTTTGGCTTATTTTACCTTTAGTCTGGATCAGTTTAAAGATCTCAGGCACATTCCAGCAATTTTTATCAATTCGCATACCCAAACCTTTGGGGAGAATCTTAGTTACCTTACTGTAATAGGCTCCGCCAGTAACATGGGCAATACCTTTAATACACTTGGAGTCTTTACCCAAAGCTTTAAGGAGTGATAGCACTGGTTTTACGTAAATACATGTCGGCTTAAGCAATTTTTTCGAGTATTTTTTAATATCATTTTTATTCAAGGCTTTCCTAACCAAAGAATAGCCGTTAGAATGAATACCGGAAGACTCAAGACCGATTAAAATATCACCTTTTTTGATTCGCTTACCATCAATAATATTCTTTTTATCAAGTAGGCCTACGCAAAATCCTGCTAAGTCGTACTCGTCGGGTTTATACATTCCCGGCATCTCGGCAGTTTCACCGCCAGATAAACTACAGTCGCAAGCAGATAAACCTATTTTTATGCTTCTTATTACTTCCAGGAGTACTTTAGGTTTTAATTCTCCACAAGCTATATAGTCTAGAAAAAATAGCGGTCTTGCCCCCAGACAAACTATATCATTAACATTCATGGCAACTAAATCAATGCCTACACCGGAATGTTTATTTAACTCCTGAGCTAAAATTAATTTTGTTCCCACACCATCGGCTGATGAAACCAGGACCGGTTCCTTACAATCCTTAAGAAGCTTAGTTAAGTTAAAAAAGGATCCGAAGGCAGATATCGGACTCTTCTTACTTTTAGGGAATATACTTTTTATACCCTTTATAAAGGCTTCACCTTTATTTATATTTACACCTGAAGATTTATAAGTAATTTTTTTCATAACTTATTTAAAATAAGTAACTGCATTCTTAAAAAAATTTATACCAAAAGCCTCAAGATTTCTATCTTGCCAAAAGGGCAAATGGTGCTTAAACATACATCTCTCAGGATGAGGCATAAGACCTAAGACTTTACCGCTATTATCAGTAATCCCGGCAATACCATTAAGCGACCCGTTAGGATTAAGCGGGTAGTCGCAAGAATTGGAATCACTATCAACATAGCGTAAAGCTACCTGAGAACCTTCCTCTATTTTATCTAAAACCTTTTTATCTGCATAGAACTTTCCTTCCCCAT
>CAJXAF010000101.1 GCA_913050175.1 uncultured bacterium | reverse complement strand
GTCCGAGGCGGACCTCATATAATGAGCTGGTGGTTACTCCATCCATATATTTTTTCATCAGCCCAAAGACACTCCAGGTAGAAAAGCACTTAAGGGCTAAGACGAATTTTGCACCGGAGGAGTCTTTGATCTGCTTTATGAGCTTTAGATTTTTTAATAACTTACGCTCATCGATTAGGTAATAAGGTGTTTTAAGCTCCATAATTGAGTATTTTTAGCCCAGCTAAAGTTAAAAAACAAAAGCTGGGTTTACTATTCTATGTAAAAGTTTGTCTATAATAGCAATATCTGATTAATCATGCAAGATTTTTTTTAAAAACTCACGCTTTAGAGCTATAGTCTTTTTTTAATAGTTTTAATACTTGAGGGGCAATCTTGTTTCTGTTAAAATTCTTAATAGGTTTTATAGGCATAGAGAGGCTATTTCGCCCGCGTAGCTCAGTTGGTAGAGCAGGTCATTCGTAATGATCAGGCCGGGGGTTCGATCCCTCTCGCGGGCTTTATATTAATAAGATGTTAGGACAATACTTCAAGATATTAAAAAAGAGAAATTTTGCCTTACTTTGGTTTGGTCAAATTATCTCCCAGTTTGGTGACCGCTTAACTCAAATTGCCTTAGTCGGACTTGTTTCAAGAGTATCGGATACTTCCTTAAGCATGGCAGTTGTAATGAGTATGGCAGTCGTTCCGGTTTTTATAGTTTCGCCTATATCCGGTGTTTATATCGACCGTTGGGATAAGCGAAAAACTATGTATGCCAGTGATTTTATAAGAGGAGTTTTCATACTTCTAATTCCTTTAATCTGCATGCGCGTTTCTTCACTTACCTGGGTTTACGTACTTATATTTCTTTCCTTTAGTGCCGGCCGTTTTTTTATACCGGCCAAGATGGCTTTTATACCTAATATAGTTGATTCGGATAATATTTTTATGGCAAATTCATTGGTATCAATCACAGCAACTATTGCTGCTGTTTTAGGGGTTGGCATCGGGGGAATTATTGTAGAAAAATGCGGCGTGAATCTTGCCTTTATAGTTGATGCTTTAACTTTCTTTGTTTCGGCTTTGGCAATTTTTCTTATAAGTACTCGCGGGCCTACTAAGTTTAAAGCCAGAGATATATTCAATCTGGGAAAAGATATGGTATTTAAAGTTAAGATATCTTTTACCACTGATTTAAAAGAAGGGGTAAAGTATATTTTTACCTCTGATGAAACAAAATATGCTTTTAAAATATTTCTCTTTCTTTTTTCCTATATCGGGGCTCTCTACGTAGTTTTTATTAAATTTATTCAAATTGCCCTGGGCTCAGTTACCAAGGACTTAGGTTTTACAGCGGTTGCCTTAGGAAGCGGTCTTTTTCTTGGATCTTTAGCTTATGGCCGGATCGCTCATAGATTTTCGGTTAAAAAAACTATAAATGCTGCAATTTCACTATCATCTCTCTTTTTAATTGCTTTCGTAGTAGTTTTGAGCAAGTTTCCCTTGCTTGTGGTGGCTATGGGTTTGTCAGTAATACTAGGGGGGTTGATCTCTCCGGCCTTCATCGGAGTCAACGCCTTAATCCATAAAGAGAGTGATGCTAAGTTACTGGGCAGAATATTTAGCGGCCTTGAATTTACATCACACTTAGGGTTTTTAATAACCATGTTTATTGCCTCAATCTTAGCCGATATCTTTAGCCCCTTTACAATAATCCTCTCTATTGGTATAATTGGCTTCTTTGCCTCAATTATATTTATGATTAAAAAATGATTCACGTACCAGAGTTAAAAGAACCTCAGCAGGGATTGGTTAGTCAGAAGTATCTTAAGCCAAAGAAACTCTATCTGCCACTCTCTCAACATATTGGTAAGCCCTCAAGCCTTAGCGTTGAACGTCAAGCGATAGTAGAGGAGTCCGAACTAATAGCTAAAGCTGACGGCTTTATATCAAGCAATCTTCACGCTCCCAAAAAAGGTAAAGTTATCAATATTGATACCTACAACCACCCCACGCTTAAGCGCTCAACCGCTGTAATATTGCAGTGTGAGGATGAGGAAAAAGAATACACCCGGATAAAGAGCATTGAAACTTTCAGTAAAGATGACCTTTTGGAAAAGGTTAAAGCCGCTGGCATAGTTGGAATGGGCGGGGCATCTTTTCCCACCCAGGTAAAATTGAATCCGCCAAAGAAAATCGATACCTTTATTATTAATGCCTGTGAGTGCGAACCATATCTGGCTACTGATAACCGGCTTATGGTCGAAAATTTAGAAGAACTTATGCTCGGTGTAGAAATAGTGGCCAAAATAATTGAACCGACTCAGATAATCTTTGCTATTGAGAATAATAAGTCTGAGGCAATAAAAAAGATAAATCTTTTTATTAATACAAAAAAAAGTACCTTACCGGAAACGAAACTAGTGGTCCTTAAGAGTGCTTATCCCCAAGGTGGTGAAAAACAACTCATCTACAACACAATCACACGAAAAGTTCCGGCTGGTAAGTTACCTTTAGACGTGGGTTGCCTTGTTCATAATGTAGCTACTTGTTTTGCTATTTATGAAGCTATTTATTTAAATAAACCTTTGATTGAGCGCTTAGTTGGCTTTTATGGCGATGCTTTAAAAGAGCCAAAGAATATATGGCTTAAGATTGGTACGACTTTAAAAGAACTCTTTGATGAAAAAATACTCGAATTAAAGGCAGATCCGGTAAAAATTATCTCCGGTGGACCAATGATGGGTATTAATATAACTAGCCTTGATTATCCGATCATGAAAGCAAGCGGTGGTTTCTTGTTTTTAGCCAGCGAGAGCAATACTCTAGAGGAGAGCGTTTGTATTAAGTGTGCTCGTTGTGTAGATGCTTGTCCGATGGACCTTCAGCCACTTGAATTTGCTAAATTTGCCAAGAAAGAAAACTTCTCTCTCCTTAATGACTTTTATATAAGTGATTGTATTGAGTGTGGTTGCTGCTCTTACGTATGTCCGGCTAAGATACCACTTGTACACTATATTAAGATAGGAAAACAATATGCCCCTAAAAATAAGTAGCTCACCACATTTATTTTCAAAAAATACTACTCAGTCAGTAA
>CAJXAF010000100.1 GCA_913050175.1 uncultured bacterium | reverse complement strand
GCTACACCTTTTTTATTTTTTGCATAGGTAAGTGCCGCATAAGCTATGGCACCGGTAGTTGGCCCAACTAAAATACCGTCTTTCCTTGCCAAAGCTATACCCTGATTATAGGCATCGTCATCGCTGACAGCTATAATTTCATCAATTACTGATTTATCCAAAATCTTAGGCACATACTCCTTATCAAGCTGAGAAATCCTCTTCATTCCCGGTAAATTATGATCTGACTTAGCTGGCTCTACGCCAATAATTTTAATTTCCGGATTTTTTTCCTTTAAAAACCTCCCCACTCCTGATATTGTCCCGCAAGTTCCAAGCCCGGCAAAAAAATACTTAACTTCTCCTCTTGTCTGTTTATAAATCTCCGGGCCGGTTGTCTGATAGTGAGCTTTTAGATTTAACTCATTTTCATACTGATTAGGACTAACATAATTTTCTGAACCTTTACTCTTTAAAATTCCTGAAACCAGGCCTCTGGCCCCCTCATTGGGAAAAAGCGGACAAAGATCATCGTCGGCCTCCCATAAAGCCTTTACACCTAAAAGACGCAAGATGATTTTTTTCTCCTCCGGAACCCGTGAAGGAACAGATATTTCAATAGAAATCCCCAATGAATTAGCTAAAGCTGCTAAGGCTATGCCAGTATTACCGGAAGAAGGCTCTACTAACGACTGGCCTTTTTCGACCTTAAGCCCATTAAGCATTGAGATAGCTATCCTGTCCTTAACTGATCCAAAAGGATTATATCGTTCCAGCTTTAAATAAATTGGAAAGTCCTGGCTAGGATTAATTTTTTGGCTAAGCTTTAGTAAGGGGGTAGGGTTTAAGGGATTTGAGATCAGCTGGCTAATATTATCATATACTCTCAAATCATTATTAAAATCCATATTAACATTTACCCCTTATTAGCTTACTTTCTGGTTGGTCCTGATTTCCTTTAATTCCGCAATGGCTCCTCTGGCCGCATCTTCACCGCGCTTAATCAACTCTCTGGCCCGAAAGAATTCAAACCAGCTAATATCAGAAAGGTCAGGATGTAGACAGACATCTGCCTGTTTACCACTAGCTTCAGCTAAGATAGATTCTGATGCCTGCATGCTAATAACAATGGCATCAAATAGATTGGGCATAAATAACTTTCGCATTCCCTTTTTGGCGTGATGAAAAAATTTCTTTAAAAAATTAGACTTTTTTAGTTCTTCCCTCTCAGATTTTAACCTGTCTTGGTATTTCTGATAGGCTCCCTGAGCATGTAATTGGTTAGGTAAGACATTTACGGCAATTATCTTATTTACACCCTTCTTAATTAAAAGCTGTACTGGCAGAGGTTGCAAGACCCCTCCGTCTAATAGGTATCCACCTTTATGGGCTACAGGGACAAACACTCCTGGTATAGCAATACTTGCCCTTACTGCTTTTGCGACATCTCCTTCATCAAAAATTACTTCCTGCCGGCTTTCAAGGTCGCAGGCTACAGTTATAAAAGGTATTTTTAACTCCTCAAAGGACTTAACTTTAAGATTCTTTTTTAACAATTTAACAGCGTGCTTACCGGCAACTAAGCCCCGAGGCGATACAGTAAGGTCAAAAAGGCTAAGCGTTGCAAACTTACTCTCAAGAGCTAAAGCAACTTTCTCAATTTCTAAAGCTGTTGCACCTGAGGCCCAGAGAGAACCAAGAAAAGCACCCATGCTTGTACCGGCTATAAAATCAATATCTATGTTTTCCTCTTCTAAAACTTTTAAAACTCCGACATGGGCCAAGCCAAGGGCAGCACCGCCGCTTAAAGCCAAGCCAACCCGGACCTCACCGATTTCCCTGGCTATAGTCCTTATTGATTTGGCAAACTCACTATCAGGGTAAGTGATAACTTCTTTATAGAAACTTTCCCCAGGTTCAGGTGCGTGAAAATAGGGAATTGTTGTATGAATTCTCTCTTGTAAAATTTTCTTTCGTTTTTCACTCGATATTCTGGCCCTTTTATCCTGGTTTTCATTTACGACAATAAAAACATCTTCGCCTAAATCCTCTATAGTCTGTTTTATTTCCTTAAAAAACACTCGAGTTTGTTGTAATTTTTTCTTCTCATCATTTACTATAATATGAATTATATCGGACTGCTTTAAAACATCTATGGTTGTCTCATTCAAACCCGACTCAACAATTATAAAAATATAGCTGTAGGCCTCCATCAAAAAAGAAATTAACTGGGAGATATCTGACTTATGGGACTCTCTAAATGATCTTACGCTTAGATTAACCACGTCCACGCCTTCCTTAGATGTGTTAATATACTCAGCAAACTCAATTTTTCCTAAAGAACTTTCTGATAAACTTAAGACCGGCTTCATACTGTCTAAGCCAAGCTTTCGGGAAATAACATAATTATCCGTATTTAAATCTAGGAGCATAACCTTTTTACCCGTCTCCTTGGCTAAAGACAGTGATAAATTAGCTGCATACATGTTTTTTCCAACATTGTGGCTCCCGGCAATTAAAGTTATGATCTTTGCCTCAGAAGTACCTTGTGGATTGAGTCTTCTTCTTCGTATCCGCCAAGAAAGAGCCTGACTCATATTAACAGCTATCTTTGGTGTACGTTTTAAGATTGCCTGAAAATCATCTTTTTTAATCTTAAGAACAAAAGCATCATTTATTACCTTAACACTAGCTGAATGGTTTTGATCGGTCAGGAGTGAAAGAATGCCAAAGTATTTATTTCTGGTAATATAATCAAAGGTCTTTTCTTCCCCGGCCTCAATTTTCTTTAAAGCTTGAAGGCGTCCTGAGATCAAAAGATAAAAACCGTCTGAAGGCTGACCTTCCTGATAAATAATTTCATTCTTTTTATATTCAAAGAAGGTTAGCTTAGACAAAAGCATCCAAGTCTCGATCCAGTTGAGCTCAGAAAACAAAGGAATTTGTTTAATGATCTCAGTCTTATTTACAAATTCAGTTACTTCTTGCATGGTTTAATAATATCGCTTTCCAGCCAGTCGTAATTTCCAGCCATTGTATTCTTGGCTACCTTCGTAGATAACTTATCGCTATTATGTTTTAATTCTCTGAATTTAGTATTGATTCTGAATTCTGCCTCTTGAGAAAATAAATCAGCTAATTCTACCGAATTGCTTTCATCTGAGTTTTTGGAAGATAAAGTTTCGGCCCAGGAACAGGCACAAGCCATAGCAAAAAGGTCCAGG
>CAJXAF010000099.1 GCA_913050175.1 uncultured bacterium | reverse complement strand
GAATAAACAGGTAAGAGCAATTTGAATAATAATAATCACAATAAGTATAGTGTTGATGCCTCTAGCTGGACTTTGGTCTATGAGCGTTTTGAACCGGCAGCTGAGGGCCTAAGGGAAGCCCTTTGTACTCTTGGTAATGGTTATTTTGCTACCCGAGGGGCAATGATTGAGTCAAGAGATTCTAAAATCCACTACCCGGGAACTTACATTGCCGGTCTTTATAATCGCCTAACTACTTATATTTCTGGTAAAAGAATAATTAATGAGGATTTAGTTAATTGCCCGAACTGGCTTTTTTTGACTTTTAAAATTGGTGATGGTGAGTGGTTTCTTCCTTCAACTGCCAGGATAATTTCTTTTCAGCAAAAACTTGATATGAAGCACGGGGTTTTGAGCCGTAAGATTCGTGTGCAGAATAAAAAAGGCCAAAGAACTTTTATTAAAACCCAAAGATTGGTTAGCATGGCTGATCCCCACTGCGGAGCCTTAGAATATACTATCATTCCTGAAAATTATAGTGGTTTAATTACAGTGCGGACAATGCTTGATGGCTCTATCCTAAATTCCGGGGTAGAACGGTATAAACAACTTAATTCTAAACACTGGAAAGCAGATACTCTCGGTAGTTTCAATAAAGGTGATATCTATCTTTCTATGAAGACCTCTCAATCACGTATCCAGGTTGCTCAAGCTGCTAAGATTCGTTTGTTTTCCGGCTCACGGCGCATTCGCCCCCGGGTTAAACATTTAATGAAGGGAAAAGAGCGAATAGGCCAGGAGTTTAAGTTTCAGGTTCGTGAGAAAAATACTTACAGTATAGAAAAATCCGTTTTTATATATACATCTAGAGATGAAGGAATAAAAAACCCGATAAAGAGCGCAATCCAAGCTACTAGTGACCGGATGCGCTTTAAACATTTTTTAAAAGCTCATCAACAAGCTTGGGAAAAGCTCTGGGATGTCTTTGATATACAAGTTGAAGGACATACTTTTTCCCAAAGAGCTTTGAGGCTACACATATTTCATCTTCTTCAAATTGCATCACTTCATAATGGAAAAATTGATGCCGGTCTTCCAGCCAGGGGCTTGCACGGTGAGGCTTATCGGGGGCATATTTTCTGGGATGAACTTTTTGCTATGTCTTTATACGATCTACATGCACCGGATATTTCAAAAGCCTTGCTTTTATACCGTTATCGACGCATTGGAAAAGCTCGAGAGTATGCAAAATCTGAAGGATATCGGGGAGCAATGTATCCCTGGCAAAGTGGTTCCTCTGGTAAAGAAGAAACTCAAGTAGTTCATTTAAACCCTTTATCGGGTAAGTGGGGACCGGATTTAAGCCGCAGGCAGAGACATGTTTCTTTCGCTATTGCTTATAATATCTGGCAACATTGGCGTAGAGCCGGCGACTATGGATTTATGATGCGTTATGGTGCCGAGATGATTCTTTCTATAGCCCGCTTCTGGGCTTCTTTAGTTAAGTATGACCACAATGACGGTCGCTATCACTCAAAAGGTGTTATGGGTCCGGATGAATTTCATGAAAAACTGCCAAAAAATACTAGGCCAGGTGTGGTTGATAATGCTTATACTAACTTAATGATTGTCTGGACCTTGCTTAAAGCCCAGGAAGTAATAAAACTTTTACCTGATGGCTTTAAAACGAGGACAATGAAAAAGATTAAACTGGAACAAAAAGAACTCTCCCGCTGGGATGATATTATACACAAGATCAATATTGTTATGGATAACAAAGGTATAATTAGCCAATTTGACGGGTATTTTAAGTTAAAAGAGCTCGATTGGCAGGGCTATCGCCAGGAGTACGATAATATACATCGTATGGATAGGATTTTAAAAGCCGAAGGCAAGTCACCTGATGATTATAAAGTTGCTAAACAGGCTGATGCTTTAATGATATTCTATCTTCTTCCTCTCGATGAGATCGAGGATTTATTTAAAAGGTTGAAGTATCCTTTTGATAAGAATACTTTGAGAAATAATTATGATTACTATGCTAAGCGGACATCGCACGGTTCAACCTTAAGTAAAGTAGTCCACTGCTATATTGCTCAGCTTCTTAATAAACCAAAAAAAGCCTGGCAGAGATTTATTGATGTACTTGAGTCGGATATATACGATACCCAAGGTGGCACTACTCCTGAAGGTATTCATGTTGGGGTCATGGGTGGTTCAATTGATATTGTTTTAAGGGGGTTTGCCGGAGTTAAACTTTTAGGCGGAAAAATAGCTATTGAACCTAAACTTCCCAGTAAGTGGCGCAGTCTTAAATTTAAATTTCTTTATAAAGGGATATTGATTAATTTAACTATAAGCAAACTTCAAATTCAAATTTTACTCCAAGGACAGGTAACAATACCTGTAGAAATAAACGGTAAAATCTACTACCCTCCCCTGGGCAAAACCTTTAAAGTTTCTTTAAAAAAGAAAAAAAAGAGATCTTAAGGTTTACTTATGCTTAAAGAAAGATCAAGCGGTATACTCTTACACATCTCATCTCTACCGTCAGATTACGGTATTGGTGATTTAGGGCCCAAAGCCTATGAATTTGTTGATTTTTTATCTGATAGCGGCCAGAGCATCTGGCAAATTTTACCACTCAATCCTACAATAAGTGCTTGTGGACACTCGCCTTATAGCAGTATATCGGCTTTTGCTGCTAACACACTTTTTATAAGTCCCCAAAAGCTAGTCGAAGACGGTTTACTAAAAAAAACTGATCTAAACAAAAAACCTTCTTTTCATCAAAATGCTTGTGATTTTGATAAAGCAATTACTTTTAGGAGTGGACTTTTTAATAAGGCTTATGAGAGTTTTAAGTCAGATAATATAAAAAGAAGAGAGTTTGATAGTTTTTGTTTTCAGCATAAGTCTTGGCTCGATAATTTTTCTTTGTTTAAAGTAATTAGAGAGATAAATCGTCAGCGTCCCTGGAGTGATTGGCAGCCAGATTTAAGAAACAGAGAAGACCAAGCTTTAGAAAGAATAGAGTCAGAACATAATTTTGAAATTGAGAAAGTAAAATTTTTGCAGTTTTTATTTTTTAAACAGTGGTTTCAATTAAAGCAGTATTGCAATAGTAAAGGAGTTAAACTTCTCGGCGATATACCTATTTATGTAAGTTATGATAGTGCTGATGTTTGGAAAAACCACGATATTTTTAAGCTCAATAAGGATAAAGAACTTAAATTTGTAGCCGGGGTGCCACCGGATTACTTTAGTAAAACCGGCCAACTCTGGGGAAATCCTGTCTATGATTGGGATGCTTTAAAAAAGACAAATTTCAAGTGGTGGGTTGCGAGAGTTAAGCATAACTTGTCTTTATTCGATCTTGTGCGAATTGATCACTT
>CAJXAF010000098.1 GCA_913050175.1 uncultured bacterium | reverse complement strand
TATTTGGCGAAAGGTAATTACACCCAAGCCATAGCGGATTTCAATAAATCAATAGAGACAAATCCTTATCTTGGCTTAGCATATCAAAATAGAGGATATACTTTCTTTCAGGAAAAGAATTACGATAAAGCTTGGGAAGATGTCAACAAGGCTCAAGGGTTAGGTTGTTTAATCCCTCCTGAATTTCTGCAAAAATTGCGCCACACTTCAGGTAGAGATCAATAATTCTTCTTCAACCCCCCCCATTTTATTTGCCAATTTAACAGCTTCCTCACTCAAACACCACTCCCTAAACTCCTCCAAAAATTGTTAAACTCATCAAATAAGGAGAGTCATTTCGATTCTTCATACCAGAGAAATATATATTGTATTCGGTGATTTTGTGTTATCCTAAACAAACTTATGAAATTCAGTGAACTTAATTTACCCAAAGCGCTTCTAGAGTCTTTACAAAAAATAGGCTTTAAGGAGCTTACCCCAATACAGGAAGCAACCTATCCTATTATTTTAACTGGAAGAGATATCTGTGCTTTGGCTGAGACCGGTTCGGGTAAAACCAGTGCTTGCGCAATTCCCCTTATCCAGAGAGTTGAAGCCAATCTTAAGACTATCCAGGGGTTAGTGATTGTGCCTACGCGTGAATTATGTATTCAATATGTCGATGAAATCCATAAAATTGCTCTTAAAACTCCGGTTGAACTCCTTGCCGTTTACGGCGGTTTTGATAAATCAATACAAGTAGCTAAGATCAAACATGGGGTCCATATCCTGGTGGCTACTCCCGGCCGGCTCATAGATCTGATGTATGACGGGATTATTGATTTAACTGATGTGAGATGTGTAGTTTTAGATGAGGCTGACCGTTTGCTTGAAGATGGTTTCTTAGAGGGCATTGAGTTTGTTCTATCCTGTATCAGGCATGAGCACCAGACACTTTTGTTTTCAGCTACTATGAACGAGGAGACGAAAAAACTTGCTAATGATTGCCTTAAAGATCCTGAACATATATCATTGCTTGGAAAGCGGGCTACACCAAAAAGTATTGAACATTACTTTACCGCTGTTAATCGGGGAACTAAAGAGAAAGTACTTTTTGATTACCTTGACCATGAAAGAATCACTCAGGCGATTATTTTCTGTAATGCCCGGGTTATGGTGGATAAATTGCATAAAATTGTACATAAACACTTTCGTGATGCCGAATATATTCATGCCGGTCTTGATCAGGGTAAGCGCTCTTCAATAGTGCGTCGTTTCCGGGCTAAAAAGATTTGTTATTTGATTGCAACTGACGTTGCCGGCCGTGGTCTTGATTTTTCCCACGTTTCCCATATTATTAACTGGGATTTTCCTCAGATCGAACAATATACACACCGTACCGGTCGAACTGGGCGCATGGGTAGAAAAGGCAAAGCCTTATCCTTGATATCCAAGGGCGATATTCCGGCTCTCCGGGAAGTGCTGCGTATTACTAAAATTAGACCTCATTGGTTTGGCTTGGATCCTCTGAAGCAAGCAGATAAACCATCACGACCCCACCGTAGGCCAGGAAAACCCTACCGACCGCCTCGACGCTAAGATATAATTTTTAATATGGATATAAATAAAAAACAAAATTTACTTATTACCTGTGGCCGGGAAATATCACCTTACTTATGTAAAGAAGTCCAAGATCTGGGATTTAAGGTAGAGTCACAACACAGTACAGGTGTGATAATATCAGCATCTTTAAAAGAGGCGATGAAGCTCAACTTTTGTTTACGGACTGCCCTTAATGTGCTTTGTCTGTTGAAACAAATTACCTGCCGTAATGCTGATGAGCTTTATAAACAAATGTCTTCTATTGCCTGGGAAGAGCTCATTGAGCCTTCAGAATATGTGAGTGTGTCTTCACGGGTGAATAATCCGACAATTAAGACTTCAGTCTTTGCCAGTCAAAAAGCTAAAGATGCTATCGTAGATCGGATAGCCCAAAAATGTGGTAGCCGTCCCAATGCCGGAGTTGAGAAAGAGAATGTAGTTATAAATCTCTTTTGGAAGGATGAAAAGTGCTGGATCTATTTAAATACTTCCGGTAGAAAATTATCTGATAGAAATTATCGAAAAATTCCTTATAAAGCTCCCATGCAGGAAGCCTTGGCCGCAACTTTGTTGAAGGCAGCAAATTATGATGGTTCAGCTATCTTGGTTAACCCTATGTGCGGCAGTGGAACAATAGCCATAGAAGCAGCCTTGATTGCTTTAGGCAAGGCCCCGGCCAGCTTGCGTAGTAATTTTGGTTTTATGCACATTAAGGGCTTTGATTCTCAAAACTGGATCGATTTACGCAAACAATTAAGTGTTGCGCTTAAGAAAAAACCAGATTTTAAGATCATTGCTTCTGATATTGATAAGGAAGCAATTGAAATGGCAAAAAGGAATGCCAAAACCGCCGGTGTAGACCATTGTATTGAGTTTCATGTATGTGATTTTAAGGATACCCCTATTCCCCAAGAAAAAGGGATCGTTATTTTTAATCCTGAGTACGGTCAGAGATTAGGTAATCAGAGACAATTAGAAACTACCTATAAAGAGATGGGTGATTTCCTAAAACAAAAGTGCAGTGGTTTTACCGGGTATATTTTTACCGGGAATATGGCTTTAGCTAAGTGTGTAGGGCTGCGGGCCAGTAAGCGGCTAATTTTTTTCAATGCCAGGATAGAGTGTCGCTTGCTTGAGTATCAACTCTATTGCGGCACTAAGCGCGTCTTTAAAGATAATTAATCCTCTAGAAATCTTGCAAAATAACCAATCAAAATCAGGATAAGCTTCTATTTTGCCTATTGTAAATATCAAGGAAAGATGGTATAGTCTTTGCTCTATAATTTGAAAATATTAGTAAATAAGTAGAAGAAGGCGGGGATATGATTTCGGCTAATGATGTATCATTACAATATGGACAGCGTAAACTTTTCTCTAAGGTAAATATAACCTTTTCACCGGGGAATTGCTATGGCCTTATCGGCGCCAATGGTTCGGGTAAGTCCACTTTTTTAAAAATACTTTCCGGTGAAATTGAGCCGGCTACAGGCGAAGTTATAGTGCCCAGTGATAAGCGTCTATCAATTTTAAAACAGGATCAATTTGCTTATGATGAGTTTACGGTCATAAATACTGTTATTATGGGCCACAAACGGCTCTATGATATTATTGTTGAGAAAGATGCCATATATGCTAAGAGTGATTTTTCTGCTGCTGATGGAATTAATGCCTCTGAACTTGAAGCTGAATTTGGGGAGTTGGAAGGCTGGAATGCTGAATCAGATGCAGCCAGGTTGTTGAGTAATTTAGGTATTGCCCCGAAGTTTCATGATTTAAAGATGAGCCAGCTTGAGGCAGGCCAAAAAGTACGCGTGCTCTTGGCCCAGGCTTTATTCGGTA
>CAJXAF010000097.1 GCA_913050175.1 uncultured bacterium | reverse complement strand
TGGTAAGGAGTTTTTAGAAGCCGGGGTAGGTTATGGCGGCAGCTGTTTTCCTAAGGATGTAGCTGCCTTTATCTATATATCAAAAAAATTAGGCTATGAATTAACTCTTCTTAAAGAGGTTGAAAAGATAAATTCTCAACAGCAGCAGCGTTTTGTCGAAAAAATAAAAGAGCACCTCTGGGTTTTACGCGATAAAAAAATAGCAATTTTAGGTCTTTCTTTTAAGCCTGATACTGATGATATGCGGTCAGCTCCTTCTATAAATATAGTAAATTCTCTTATTCAAGAAGGTGCAAAACTTTCAGTTTATGACCCGCAGGCTATGCTTTCGGCAAAAAAGTGTTTTAAAAAATCAAATAAAATAAGATTTAGTAAAAATCCTTACGAAGCTATTAAAGATTGTGATTGTCTTTGTTTCTTAACTGAGTGGTCAGAGCTTAAGAAGCTTGACTTTAAAAAAGTAAGAAAATTAATGCATTACCCTTTTATCGCTGATGGCAGGAATATGTTTGATTGCAATTTTATTAGTAAGTTAGGGTTTGATTATATTGGTGTTGGCAGATAAAACCTCCCAAGTCGAATATCTTTAATAGACATTCTTTTATTTTCGCTTTTTAACCCAAAGGATCATGAATCAGTTTAAAGGATTGAAATTAAAAATTGCTAAGAAAAAGGCAAAGATTTGCATAATCGGTCTTGGTTATGTTGGTTTGCCTTTGGCTGTTTTTTTTGGGAAAAAAGGGTTCTTTGTTTATGGTCTTGAGAATAACCCTTCACGCATTGCTAAGCTTAAAAAAGGCAAGCGCTACATTATTGATGTTGACCCCAAAGAAACGACTAGCCTGATAAAAAAGGGGAATTTTTTTCCTACTAATAATGAAAAAGTATTAAGCGATTCTGATGTGATAATAATTTGTGTACCCACACCTTTGCGTAAAGTAAAGATTCCTGATATTTCTTATGTTGTAGCCGCAAGTAAGACTATAAAAAAGTATCTACGCCCGGGACAGCTGATTATTTTAGAAAGCACATCTTTTCCTACTACTACCAGGGAGGTTATACTTCCAGTATTAAAGAAGACAAAATTAAAAGAAGAAAAAGATTACTTCCTATGTTTTTCGCCGGAGAGGGTCAATCCCGGTGACAGCAAATTTCCTTTAACCAAAATACCAAAAGTAGTCGGCGGTCTCACTAAAAAATCAACTGCTCTGGCAAGTGATCTCTATTCAAAAATTATTACAAAAATTTATCCTGTATCGAGCCCAGAGGTAGCTGAAAGTGCCAAATTACTCGAGAATACCTTTAGATTGGTAAATATTGCTTTAGTTAATGAATTCGCCATAGTTGCTAATAAACTTGGTATTAATGTCTGGGAGGTAATTGAAGCTGCATCGACAAAGCCATTTGGCTTTATGCCTTTTTATCCTGGTCCAGGCTGCGGCGGCCATTGTATTCCTGATGACCCTATGTATTTATCTTGGAAAGCAAAAAAATTAGGTTTTAAGACTAAGATGATTGACCTAGCTTCATATATGGACCACTATATGCCGGTATATGTTTGTCAGAGAGTTAAAGATTTATTAAAGAAGCCGATGAGTAAGTCAAAAATTTTGATAATGGGAGTAACTTATAAGAGAGACGTAAAAGATTTAAGAGAATCTCCGGCTCTAGAAATTATTGAATATTTGCAAGATAAAAGAGCCAAGGTGTCTTTCTATGATCCGCTCATTCCCTACTTAAAAATTGATAAAATAAACTTAAAAAGGGCCAGGATAATTGGTAGCCTTAAGCAATATGATTGTGTTATAATTGTGACTGATCATTTGAAAGTTAACTATTCTCGTTTGCAGAGGAAAGCAAAGTTGATATTTGATACAAGAAATGTCTATAAGAAAAAATACAATAATGTAATTTCCTTATGATTGCGGTATAGGAGGCAAAAGATGTTAGATTTACTAAAGAATAAGAGGATAATTGTTACTGGCGGCGCCGGTTTTATTGGTTCGCATATAGTAGATGCCTTAGTAAAATTAGGCGCAAAGGTTACTGTTGTTGATAATCTTTTAACCGGAAATCCCGATAATATTAAGCATAATCTAGATAAAATTACTTTTATAGAAAGAGATTTTGCTGCTGATGAAGTTCTCAATAGTCTGGCTGATTTTGATTATATTTGTCATCAAGCAGCTCTTCGCAGCGTGCCTAAGTCAGTAGAGGCTCCTTTTGACTATCACCATGTTAATGTTACTGGGACTTTAAAGCTATTTCTAAAAGCAAAAGAGGCTGATATTAAGCGAATAGTTTTTGCCTCAAGTAGTTCAGTTTATGGGGAGCGTTTTGATTTTCCCGAAAAAGAGGTCGATTTGCCAAAGCCGATTTCTCCTTATGCTGCTAGTAAATTGATGTGTGAAACCTACGCTTATATTTTTACGCAAATTTATAATTTAGAAGTTGTTGGCCTTCGCTATTTTAATGTTTTTGGACCACGGCAATCTTTGGATAATGAATATGCGGTAGTTGTTCCAAAATTTATAAATTGTTTATTAAATAATGAAAGCCCACCTATTTACGGCGACGGAGAACAGGAAAGGGACTTCACCTATATAGATAATGTAGTAAATGCCAATCTCTGTGCCTTAGTTGTTTCCGACATTGGCGGGGAAGTCTTTAATGTGGCTAGCGCCAATGCTCAGTCAGTTAATACTTTATTCTCAAACTTACAGGAAATAATTAAAAGTAATGTTAGCCCCACGTATTCAGAAATACGGCTTGGAGACGTTAAAAAAACCGAAGCTGATATTGAAAAATCTAAGAATATTCTTAAGTGGGAGCCGAAAATTGATTTTTATCAAGGTCTTGAGAAAACAGTTGCTTGGTTTAAGGCAAATAATTAGAGAGGTTAATTTATTATGAAAAAAGCTTTTATTACCGGTATTACCGGTCAGGACGGATCTTATTTGGCGGAATTCTTACTTTCTAAAGGTTATCAAGTTTATGGTATGATTCGCCGCAGCAGTACTTTTAACACTTCCAGACTAGATCATATTTATAGTGACCCCCATGAGTCAAAATCCAAGCTCTTTCTGCATTATGGTGATCTTTCTGATAGTGAGCAGATTTATAATGTTATCTACAATATTGAACCTGATGAAGTCTATCATCTGGGTGCACAAAGCCATGTTCGGGTTAGTTTTGATATTCCCGAGTATACCGGTAATACCACTGGTCTCAGTACTGTGCGTATGCTTGAGGCTATAAAAAGAAGCAATAAAAAAATAAAGTTTTATCAGGCTTCTTCAAGTGAAATGTTTGGGGCAGCTCCTGCGCCTCAGAGTGAGGTTACGCCATTTTACCCTCGAAGTCCTTATGCCGCGGCAAAAGTCTATTCTTTTTGGATAGCTAAAAACTATCGGGAAAGCTATAACATTTTTGCTT
>CAJXAF010000096.1 GCA_913050175.1 uncultured bacterium | reverse complement strand
TAATTTTACCAAAACTCATTAAAAAAACAGAAAAAATAATTAAGGATAATAAGATTGATATGGTCTTTGCCAACACTATAAAGAGCGCTTTTTATGGAATACCAGCTGCCAGAAAAGCAAAAATAAAGTCAATTTGGGCAATCCACGACTGTTTAAGCAAGGATTTTTATAGTTCATTTTTTCTAAAAGCTATCAAAAGATTAGCTAATAAAACCAACAGAGTGGTTTTTCCTTCAGAGGTAACTCGAGATTGCTATTTAAAATTAAGCCATAAGAAAACATTTGCTGCTGGCAGTGTTATATATAACGGTGTAGATTTAGATAAGTTTAAGCCTGGCGGCAATGGACAGCATTTTAAACAAGAGTTATCTCTAGGCAGGAGTAGGATTATATCCCTTATTGGCAGGCTAGAGTCATGGAAAGGGCAAAAAGTATTCATTAAGGCTGCAAAGATTATTTTAGATGAATTTAGTGATTTAAAATTTCTTATCGTAGGGGGAGCACTTTTCGGTCAAGAAAAGTATGCCAAAGAGTGTAAAAATTTAGTAGAAGAGTTAGGGCTAAGCGATAGAGTTATCTTTCTTGGGTTTCGTCAAGATATACCAGCAATTATTTCTATCTCTGATATCATTGTTCATACTTCAACCCTTGCCGAACCATTTGGAAGGGATATAATAGAGGCAATGGCGTCTGCTAAACCTGTAATATCTACTAATCTTGGAGGTCCAAAAGAGATAATTACCCAAAACAGTGGGATCCTTATTGAATCTGACAATCCGGAGGGATTATCATCTCAAATCGCAAAACTTATCAATGACCCAGAGAGGATGAAAATTTTAGGCAAAAACGCCAGGTCCAGGGTAGAGGATTTGTTTGAACTTAAAAAAATAACAAAGCAGTGGGAGAATTTACTAGCTAATAAATATTAACTTTTATAGGAGAGGAACTTTAGTGAAAATCGCAATTATCCATGATTATCTGATAGCCAATGCCGGGGCCGAGAAGTGTCTTCTAGCTTTACTGGAAATTTATCCCAAGGCTGATATTTATTCTCTATTTTATGATAAGAGTAAATTCAAATACTTATCTAAGTACAAGGTAAAAACAAGTTTTCTCAATCACTTACCTTTTCTTAAAAAACGTCATCAAATATTTTTACCGCTTTATCCTTTAGCAATCGAGTCTTTAAATTTAAAAGGCTACGATTTAATTATTAGCTCTAGTTGGGGCTGGAGTAAAGGAATTAAAAAGGATAAAAGAACTTGTCATATCTCTTACTGCTACACACCATTACGTTTTGTGCATTACCGGGATATGTTGGAATCACGCTTGGCCCGTAAAAAAAAACCGATAAGATTTTTTGCTGAAAAAGTTGTAAAATATCTTAAAGCCTGGGATATTGCTACAGCCAAAAATGTAGATTATTTTATTGCAACCTGCAACAACGTTAAATCCCGGATAAAGAAATTTTACAGTCGCGATTCAACAGTGATTAATCCTCCTACAGAGTTAAATCTATTTAGACTTAATGGAACAATAAAAAAAGATTCATTTTTTTTAGTTGTTTCCCGCTTTGTACCTTATAAAAAAATAGATTTAGCTATAGAAGCATTTAACAAAATGAAGTTACCGCTTAAAATTGTTGGCTCTGGTTGTGAAAATAAACATTTAAGAGATATAGCCGGTCCTAATATAGAGTTTACAGATTACTTAACTCAAAGAGAATTAATAAAAACCTATCAGAATTGTCAGGCTCTTGTTTTTCCCCAAGAAGAGGATTGGGGTATTACTTCTATCGAGGCTCAAGCCTGTGGAAGGCCAATAATTGCCTATGCTAAAGGAGGAGCCCTGGAGCATGTCATTGAAGGGAAAACAGGTCATTTTTTTAAACAACAGACTTCTGAGGCAATAATACAGGCAGTTAAGGAGTTTTGCAAAATGAGTTTTGACTCAAACTTTTTACGAAACAACGCTCTTAAGTACGATAGGGAAGTTTTTAAAGAAAAAGTAGCAAAATTTGTTGAAGAAAAATATAAAGAATTTAAAGAAAATCTTAAAGTTTAACCAGTGATGAGTTGAGTCATGAATTGATTTTTTGTGGAGATTCTTTTAGCATAGCAAATAGCACCCCGAAGATAAAACCTATTATTGCTGCACAGAATAAAACTGTTATTTTTGAAGTTTCAAAGTAATGTTTTGGCTTCATGGCATCTGAGATTATTTTAATCCTGCCAAGTTTTAATTCATCTAACAGAGCTAAGCTAGCTAAGGAAATATTTTCCTGGCCTAAAGCGATTGGCTCGGCAGCAGTTTTTATGCCTCTAAGGCCATTTATTTCTTTAATTATTTCTTCCTGCATTGACTTTAAGAATTCAGTGCGTGCTTTAAACTCATCTAATTCACTTAAAGTATTTATCAGGGCAACTTCAAGGTAAGCTGGGCTATCACTGTTTTTAATTTCTTCTTTTAACTCCTTTAAGACGGCAGTTTTAGCCTTTAAAGTAAACATGGTTTCTTTTAAATCAGCACTTAGATCGCTTAGTTTTTTAGTATGTACTGCTAACTCTATATTTTTTAAAGCTTTAGCATAGGCTTGATTGCGGTAGTTAATATACTCTTTAGCCCAGGTATTAGCAATATTTTCTGCTGCTAGATTGCTTTTTGCGCTTACTTCCAAGATAAGGTCATTGCTTGCTCTTTTAGTTTTTATATTTATTTTTTTGCTAAGATCTGAAATACCAAGATCTTTTTTAATATCTTCATTTAATAGTCGACTACTCAGAACTTTTTCTAATACTTCTTTTGATTCAAGAAAGGTCCTATGAAAAATTATCAGCTCTTTTGCTCTAAGGCTTTCAAATTTCATACGTAAAGACGATGAGTAGACCACTGAAGGCAGAATTGTTATGGTGGTGCTGGCTCTATAAATTTTAGGTTTGGCTTGTATTATAGTTGCGGATATTGTTAAAGTAACAAAAATAGTAACTAAAACAGTAATTTTCCTTTTTTTGATAATACTAATATAGTCGGATAAATTTAATTCTTTTTCCATAGCTTTAGGCCTCATTCTATTTCCCCTTAGATTATAATTTTTTATTTCCTCAGTGTCAATATATCTTATTAATGATTTATTGATAATAGCTTCTAATAAAGGTAATATATATATTAGCAGAATCAAAAGGACATCTTTAATCAATATAAAGGGACTCTATATGTCAGAAATTTTGACTACTATTAGTGTAAATCCTTATTATGGGGTACTTCTTATTTTTTTTCTAGTATTATTTGTTCTTACTTATAAATTACCTCTAGTTTTCTTTTCTCTGTTCATCATCTCAATTTTTCTCCCTTTTCGAACAATACATATGTTTTATCCTCATGGTTTTCTATTTTTTCCGGTGGCCGTCGGCTGTTTTCTTCGAATTTTAACTAGGAAGAACTATGTTTTAAGAGGAAAGAAAGTTATTGTTTTTTCTATACCTTTTCTTCTCATTATAGCGACTACAGCGATCGGGTCTTCTTGGAAACTACAGCATATAATTTATTTTTATTCTT
>CAJXAF010000095.1 GCA_913050175.1 uncultured bacterium | reverse complement strand
GCTTTATAGGCCGCTAACATCTTCTCATAGTTAGCAGCTAAACCCTCTTTGTCCTTATCAAAACTATAAGCATCTTTCATAATAAATTCACAACTGCGCATCAAACCAAAACGCGGCCTTGGCTCATCTCTAAATTTAGTCTGTATTTGATAGAGTATAAACGGCAGCTGTTTATGGGAAAACACATACCTCCGGGCAATCTCAGTTATCTCTTCTTCATGGGTTGGACCAAGACAGAGCTGCCTCTTTTTTCGGTCCTCTAACTTTAGCATAACATCCTTTAAATCTTTATCTCTACCGGTCTTCTCCCACATCTCCATCGGTTGAAGAGCACTCATAAACAACTCCTGGGCACCGGCCTTATTCATGTGTTTTCTTATGAGCTTATTGATATTGCTTAAAACCTGATAACCTAAAGGAAGATAGGAGTAAATTCCTGAAGAAATCATAGTTAAGAAAGACCCTCTTAAGAGAAACTTATGACTGCGACACTCAGCTATTTTTGGAGCCTCTCTTTTAGTAAAAATAAAGCTTTGGGAAAATTTTCTAATCATAATAGTTTTTTGCAATTAGTACTAATCGGCCTTAAATATTTTCTCGTTAATCTTTACTCCGTGGTGTTTAAAAACTGGTAAGAACTTCGGTGGACCATAAGCCTTAAACTTACCTTTTACTTTAAAATCATCACTTACTTCATCTATTTCAAAGCGAAAAATATCACGCAAGATTACCTTATTGTCTTTTAGGCTTTCTACTTCAGTAATATAAGTAATTTTTCTTGTACCATCTGCTAATTGGTCATGTTGAACTATTACATCAACGCCAGAGGCAATTTGCTCGCGAATGGCCCAGTTAGGAAGATTAAGACTGGCATAAAGAGCTGTCGTCTCCAAACGAGTAATAGTATCGGATGGACTTGAGGCATGGATAACAGCTAAAGAACCACGGTGGCCACTATTTAAGGCTTGCAAGTAATCCATGGCTTCCTCGCCCCTGATCTCACCTAAGATAATTCTGGTCGGTCTCATTCTTAAGGTATTACGAAAAAGATCTCTAGGTGTAACTTCTCCTCTTCCCTCAATATTAGGCGGACGAGTAAGTAATTGCACCGTGTGGTCTTGGCGAAGAGTCAACTCTAAGGCATCCTCAATAGTAATAATTCTCTCCCAATCATCAACATAGGAAGATAAAACCTCTAAGGTTGTTGTCTTACCTGAACCGGTTGCTCCCGAGAAGAGTATATTTACCCGCGCCTTAATGCAAGCTATGAAAAACTCAGCCATTCTTTCATCGATTGTACCCAGTTTAACTAAATCATTAACTTCCTCAATTGAACGCAAGAATTTTCTAATTGTCACGGTAGCTCCGCCGACTGAAAGCGGTGGTAAGATTACATTTACTCTTGAACCATCGGTTAAAGCAAAATCTACATAAGGATAACTCTCATCCACCCTGCGTCCGGTAGGACGGATCATTTTCTCAACTACATAGCGCAATTGCTGTTCACTTTCAAACTTAACCTGAGAAAGTCTCTTTTTCCCGTCTTTTTCTAAATAGACTTTCTTGGGTCCATTAATCATTATTTCTGTTATTTCCGGATCATCCATAAGGACTTGAATCGGGCCAAGACCTAAATAGTCAGAACAGAGAGACTTTATGATCTTTTCTTTATCATCTTTCTTAAGCGAAGCATACTCTCCTGATTCACCTCTGGCTTGGAAAAAAAGTTTTATTCGCTCTCTGATAAATTCTTCAGTAAGTTTGTCCTTACCCCCAACCCACATGCTAATTTCTTTACGTATCTCCTGTTTGATTTTATTTAAGTCCATATTCGCTCAACCTCCCCCATTAAGTCATTAATTAAATCACTATCCTTACTATTTTTAAGTATCTTATCACCTTTAAAGATAACTGCTTTTTTCTTGCCAAAGGCAACACCAATATCAGCCTGGGCTGCTTCTCCCGGGCCGTTAACAACACAACCCATAATAGCAATACGTAGAGGTTTGTCGGTTTTTAAAGATTTAAGCTCTTTTTTAAAGCGGTCAACTAGATTGATTAAATCTACTTCGCAACGTGAGCAAGTTGGACAAGAAATAACTTCCGGGCCGAATTTTCGTATATCTAGAGATGACAAAATATACTTGGCTACTTTGACTTCTTCAATAGCCGGGGCAGTCAAGGATACTCTTATAACATCTCCAATGCCTTCCCCCAAGAGAGTTCCCAAACCAACCGAAGATTTAGTTACAGCTTCAATGAGTGAACCAGTAGCAGTTACTCCCAGATGAAGCGGGTAATTACACTTTTTTGAAATTATTCTGTAGGCAGCAATGGTTGAAAGAACGTCGGAGCCTTTTAAGGATATCATTATATCAAAGAAATCCATAGCCTCCAATATCTTAAGGTAATCCTCGCACTTAACGGCCATGGCCTCAGCTAGTTCTTGATGAGTTTTAAATTTCGTTTTAAAGCCACCGGAATTGATACCTACTCTTATAGATATGCCTTTGGCTTTAGCAGCAGCCACTACTTCCTTAACTTCGTCCTCTTTATAAATATTTAGCGGGTTTAGGCGAATACCTTCAAAACCAGCCTCGATTGCTTTAAGAGCTGTCTTATAATGAAAATGTATATCAGCAACATAAGGAACAGAGGTATGCTTCTTTAAGGTGTGGATAATTTCTGCATCCTTTTCTTCCTTAACTGCCAAACGAATGGCTTCAGCGCCTTCTTTGGCAAGGCTTACTGCCTCCTCGATAAGTTTATCAACATCAGAAAGAGGTGTCTTAAGCATGGCTTTTATCCTTATGGGGTTATTACCGCCAATTTCCAGATTACCAATTTTTACAACTCTTGTATTTCTCATTCTTCTATCTCTTCTGTTTTTTCAGTCGTATCTTCCTTAAAAAAATTAGGACCGCGTTTTATATCACTATATAAAACAAAAACAATAAGTGTGGCCAAAAGAGCCATCCCCACTTTAGTTAAGAGTTCTTCTGTCTTTTGACTTACTTCTTTTTTCCTTATTTTTCCAATAACCAAAAGTAATATATGGCCTCCATCTAGGACAGGAATAGGAAATAAATTTATCAGGCCAAGACTTAAGCTAATAATAGCCATAAAATTGAAAACTGCCAGAATTCCTAACTGGGCTGCTTTTGCCGTAATAAAATAAATGCCTAAAGGGCCAACTGCCGCCTTTTTAAAAGGTACTATTCCAGTAGTAATCGCATATATACCTTTAAAAAATCTCACTGTATGAGCAAAAAGAACTTCTGAGCCGTCAATTAAAGCACCGCCTAAACTATACTTAACGATTTCAGGAGTTATACCAATAAAGGCAACTTCCTTTTTGCGGCCAAAGTCATCTATGCCCTCCTGGATTTTAAGGTCAGAGTTTAAAACAACAATTTCCTCACCGCGCTCAATCGTAAGTTTTACCCTATCGGAACTACTATGAACAGCCTCCTGCATCTGTTTCCAATTAGTAATTTCTTGACTATCAACCGAAATAATCTTATCTCCTACTTCTACTCCGGCTAATTGAGCCGGGAAATCTTTAACAAGACTACCAACTATTGGCTTTGAAGAAGCAAAACCAAAGAAAGCACAAAGACTAAAGAGAAAAAAAGCTAAAAAATAATTAAATA
>CAJXAF010000094.1 GCA_913050175.1 uncultured bacterium | reverse complement strand
ATACTGGAGGATAGGAGATGAAAAAAATATTAGCAATTGATGATGAGCCTGATTTGACTTTTTTTATAAAAAAAAATCTAGAAATGGCTGGTGATTATGAAGTCGAGACTGCATGTGACGGAGAAGAAGGTCTTTTAAAGATACTTTCTTACGAGCCTGATCTTGTAATTTTAGATCTTAGATTACCTAAAAAATCTGGTCTAGAGGTGTTAAAGGATATGGAGAGATTAGGTTCTGAGAAGAGAAAGCCTCCTGTTATCATACTGAGTGCACTTAAGGATACTAATACCATCATGGACGCAGAAAAACTGGGAGCCAAAGATTACATAATTAAACCATATCGGATAGAAGATCTTCTTGAGCTCGTTAAGAAAAATATTGTTTAAGAATAGTTTTTATTTTTTGCAAGGAGTTAAGTCAAGCTCCTTAACTTTCAATTAATCTCACCTTTTTTAAACTTTCCTGCGCAATATTTTAGAGATTGCCACAAATATGCTTGAAACAATAAAAAAAGAAAGAGCTTTATTAGTAGTAATAAAAGAGCAGAAAGAGCCGTGGAGTAAAGCGGATCTAGTATCTGAATTCCGGAACCTAGTTATTTCTACTGGCATAGAAGCTGCAGATTTAATATTTTCAAACTTAAGCAGGCCGAGCCCATCTTTGTATGTAGGTAAAGGAAAAGTAGAAGAAATCAAAACTGTTATTGAAGAGGGGGGTGTAGATGTAGTAATTTTTAACAGTAATCTTAATTTCACCCAGCAAAGAAATTTAGAAGAAATATTGGGAGTTAAGACAATCGATCGTACTCAACTAATACTAGATATATTCTCCAAGCACGCTCATACGCAGGAGGGAATATTGCAAGTTGAGCTTGCTCAGCTTGAATACATATTGCCGCGCCTGCGTGGCAAAGGCATAGCTTTATCGCGCTTAGGAGGCGGTATTGGGACAAGAGGCCCGGGTGAGAAAAAATTAGAAGTTGATCGGAGGAAAATTTCCGACAAGATATTTCAGTTAAAAAAGGAACTTAAAAGTGTAAAACAGCATCACGATGTGATGCGTAAAAAACGGGATAAGGCTAAGGAGTACATGTGTTCTCTGGTAGGTTATACTAATGCCGGCAAAACAACGCTTTTTAATGTCTTGGCGCAAAGTGATCAGGTAGAGTCATCTGCTTTGTTTACAACCCTGGATACAGTAGCCCGTAAGTTTTCTTTGGGGCCAGGAGGCCAACGCATAGTTTTGTCGGATACAGTAGGGTTCATTTATAATCTACCGCCAAATTTGATAGAGTCTTTTAAAACTACTCTTGATGAATTACAGTATTGTGATGTTGTAGTTCATGTAATCGATGCCTGCAGGAAAAATTTACCACAACTTAAAAAAGCAGTTGATTCTATTCTAATTGATTTAAAGCTTGATTCAAAAGTGACTATAACTGTTTTTAATAAAATCGATAGCTTAGAACTCTCAGACATTGATTTTTTAAAAAAGGATTATCCCGAGGCTGTTTTTATATCGGCGAAGAGTGGTCTTGGACTTGATGAATTACGGCAAAAAATTTATGAAAATATCTTTAAGGACACAATAGAAGTTATTGCAAAAGTTCCCTTTGATCACATGAGCATAGTTAGTTATTTTCACCGAAATTGCGAGGTTCTTAAAAGCACATATGCTCAAAATGAGGCTGTTTATTGGCTACGTATCAAGAGAGAAAAACTCGCCTATATCAAGAAGCAGGGGCTGATAATACGGGAAGTTTAAGGTTAAGGAAGCACTCAAATGCTTATCATAGGGTCTATAAGCTATATTGTGTAACGTCTTTTATATCAAACATTTAGGAATATGGTTTTGGTAATAATTAAAAAATACTAAAAAATAATTTAAAAATTTTTAAAAAAAACTTGACAAGAATCTAAAAATATTGTATACATATATTGGAGGACAAGTTTCATTATGGATTGGGATGATTTAGATGAACAGTTTGAGATTGAGATACCATTAGATGAGCCGGTTTTTCCGGTTAGTGTTGTCTGTGACCTTTTGCATATGCAATATTATATGCTTCATGAAATAATGAAAGAAGGAATATTAGCAGAACGGAAAAAAAAGAAACACAAAAAGTTATTTTCAAAGCGTGAAGTTAAAAAACTTAAATATATTCAATACTTGATTGATGAACGAGGGGTGAACGTTAAAGGTGTAAAAATAATTTTGGAAATGGAGGACGAATGAGTATCCCGCTCCGCTGGATAATCGAAAATTTTCAAGAAAATTTTCTCAACTTTGCGGGATTCCCGTGAAATTTCCCATATGGAAAATTTCCCCAAGTAAGAGCCTACCCAATATCGCCGCCGATGTCCGCGGCGGTAAGAGCCTTTCTAAAGCCTTTTCTTTGAGTCTTACTACGGAGTCTGTAAACTATCTCTTCGTTGGAAGCCTTGAATAAGAACCCCTCTTTACTGGTTCTGGTTATCTTGGCTGTTGCCGGCTTTTTTTACCGGGGCCTAAGAAGTTCCAAAACCCGTTATCACATTCACAAGAAAGTTATTACCCTGCCGGTTTTTGGCTGGATAATTTTGATTGTTGCGGTCAGCCGGTTTTGTAAGATTATGGGCGCCCTGGTAAAAAGCGGCGTATCCTTACTTGATGCTTTGGTTGTTTCCGAGGGCCTTCTGGGCAACCAGGTGTTGATGAATAGTATTTCTCATGTCCGGCAGGCAGTGGTCGGCGGCATGTCTCTGGCTGAGTCTCTAAAGGTAAGCGGTGCATTTCCCGATATGATGGTTCAGATGATTGCCGTAGGAGAAAGCACCGGAAAACTGGATGAGATGCTTTTTCAGGTAAGTGATTTTTACGATAAAGAGTCAACTTTGGCAATCCGCACCATGTCTACGCTTATCGAACCGGTTTTATTATTAGTTATGGGAGTGATTACCGGGTTTATTGCTCTTTCGGTCTTACTGCCGATATTTAATTTAGTAAAGGTCCTAAAACATTAGAGAATTGTGTAAAGTGTAATGTGTAAGGTAAATATTTTTCATTACACTTTACACATTACACAGAATGAGGGAGGTATTTATGCGGGTAAAAGGTAGTTTTACTATGATTGAATTGTTAATTGTTATGAGCATTATTGCCATTCTGGCGGTAGCGATTATTCCCAACTTTATCGGTTTTGATAAGGAGGCTAAAGTTGCTGCCACAAAGAGCAACCTTGATACTCTGCGCAGCCGGGTTACTTTATTCCGGGCCAAAGAAAGCCGCTACCCGACAAGTTTAGTTGAACTGCTTACCACCACCTACCTTGATGCCGGAGTAAGCAAGTCTTATTTAAACAAAATTCCCAGTGAAATGCTTTCGGTTAAAGCCGGCAGCAACAGCCACACTACTCAGTATTCGACTGACCCTTTAAGCGGCCGGGGCGGCTGGGTCTACTTTTTAGATAAAGCCGAAGTAGTAGTTAACTTTATTGCGCCGCTGGATAAAAGTTGGGGAGAGTATGAGGGCCAGATTCCCAAAGATTGGTAAACAGATTTCAAACCGGCCGGGTATTGCTTTAATCGGGATAATAGTCATGCTCTTTTTTTTCACTTCCCTAGGCGCTTCTCTGCTGGGTTTGGTTTATTCCCGCTTGACTTCAGTAGTGCTTGAGGCTGACCGCTTAAAAGCCGAATATCTGGCTGAAGCCGGCATGGCCAAGGCCCGGCTGGTTTTTTCATGCCTAGCCCTTCTTCCGCCCCCGGCTC
>CAJXAF010000093.1 GCA_913050175.1 uncultured bacterium | reverse complement strand
AAATACTACTCAGTCAGTAATGCTAAAGGTGATTATTGCCCTCTCACCAGCTGTTGGCGCAGCCATATGCTTTTTTGGCTTAAGAGCTTTGCTTCTTATCTTGATTTGTATTATTTCCTGTCTTTTAGGAGAGTGGCTCTTAACTAAGATAAGAAAAAAACCTTCAACAATCAATGATTTAAGCGCAGTAGTTACCGGTCTTCTCCTGGCCCTGCTCCTGCCGCCAACAACTACCTGGTATGCGGCAATCTTGGGATCACTTTTTTCAATAATTGTCGGCAAACAACTTTTTGGCGGATTGGGTTTCAATATATTTAATCCGGCACTCTTAGGCAGAGCTTTTCTTATGGCTGCTTACCCTATGATGCTAAATACCTATATAAAACCATTAACAGCAGACGCTGTCACTACGGCTACTCCTCTTACCTTGATTAAGTACTCTCAGGAATTAACTAGCGCAAAGAGTTTGTTTATTGGTAATGTCGCCGGGAGCCTGGGGGAAACTTCAGCAGTTTGCTTAATTATTGGCGGCATATATCTCTTGCTTAAGAAAGTAGGTGATTGGCGGATACCTTTAAGTATTTTTCTAACAGTTTTGATTTCAGCTACAATTTGTTTTTTTCTTGACCCCAGTAAAGGCTCACCGTTTTTTCACCTTTTTAGTGGGGGAATGTTATTGGGTGTATTCTTTATGGCAACTGATCCGGTTTCAACACCAACCACAAAAAAGGGGAGATTTGTTTTTGGGGTTATCTGTGGACTTATGATTATGATTATCCGCTATTGGGGCGGTTATCCTGAAGGTGTGATGTATTCAATTCTCTTTATGAATGCTTTTTCACCGCTTATCAATCGCTATACAGTAGCAAAATCATTTGGCCGGGATAAAGTAAGTTTAAAGGCGGCGGTGTAGTGAAAGATGCGGTAAAAATAACTGTTGTTTTAACCTTTGTTTGTGCCTTCTGCGCTTTTCTTCTTTCTTTTGTAAACGGGGCGGTTGAGGAAAGAGTAAAAGCAAACCAGGTAGCCCAATTACAAGATGCTTTAAATAAGTTAAGCCCGAAAGCCCAAAGTGTAGAGGAAGTAGCAATTGGCGAGGATTTAATTTATAAATTATTAGATGAGCAAAAGAAACTAATAGCCTATGGTTTTGTGGCGCTTGGCCAAGGATACCAGGATAAGATAAAAATGCTAGTTGTTTCAGATAAAAACTTAAGACAATTGGAGGGGATAGAAGTTTTAGAGTCACAAGAAACCCCGGGGCTGGGAGCAAAAATAAAAGAAGCTGATTTTCTAAATCAATTCACGAAAAAAGATATAAGCCGACCCCTTGAATGCACCAAGCTGGATATTTCTAAAAAATCAGAGATCAAAGCAATTACCAGTGCTACTATCTCATCGCGGGCAGTGGTAAATACTTTAAATAAGCGGATTGAATCAATGCGCAAACAGGTAAAGTCACTTAATTAGAATATGAAGAATTTTCTTAAAGGTCTATGGAAGGAACACCCGGTTTTTCGTCAGTTACTTGGTCTATGTCCAACTTTAGCTGTAACCACTACGGCTAAAAATGGACTCTATATGGGCATGGCAGTTATATTTGTTTTGGTATTTTCCTGCCTGATCGTTTCCCTGATAAAAAAAATTGTTCCCAACCAGGTAAGGATTGCAGTCTATACAGTAATCATTGCAACTTTTGTTACAATAGTTGATATTTTTTTTAAAGCTTATATTCCGGAAATGAGTAAAGAGCTGGGACCATACATTCCTTTAATTATAGTTAACTGCATTATTTTAGGTCGCTGTGAGGCTTTTGCATCTAAGAATTCGGTAGGAAAATCCTTAATTGATGCTCTGGGTATGAGCCTTGGCTTTACCTGGGGGTTGTTTCTTTTGGCCTCAATAAGAGAGTTGCTTGGCAATGGTACGATTTTAGGGATTACTCTCCTGCCTTCAGGCTATAATCCGTTAATAGTTATGATTTTACCAGCCGGTGCCTTTTTGGTTTTGGGATTTTTGGTGGCTTTAATGAATAAGATTGAGCAGGCAAAGTAAAGGAAATATTTATGACTGAACTTATTTTAATATTCATATCAACTCTTCTAATAAACAACTTGGTTCTTTCTTACTTTTTGGGTATTTGCCCATTCTTAGGAGTTTCAGGAAAAATAGAATCTGCCTTTGGTATGGGTATGGCTGTTACCTTTGTTATGACCTTAGCCACCAGTATAAGCTGGTTAATATATCACTTAATTTTAGTAAAGTTTAACCTTCTTTTCTTACAGCTTGTTATTTTTATCCTGGTAATTGCCTCATTGGTTCAGATGGTAGAGATGTTTATTAGAAAGTTTTCATCTAGCCTTTATCAATCTCTGGGCATCTATCTGCCCTTGATAACCACTAACTGCGCAATCTTAGGTGCGGCTATATTCATGGTTGCCAGAAAATACACCTTTGTTGAAGGTGTTGTTTTTGGATTTTCCGGAGGA
The DNA here is from genome assembly GCA_913050175.1 of uncultured bacterium. GTDB lineage: Bacteria > Omnitrophota > Gorgyraeia > Duberdicusellales > 4484-171 > JAFGHG01. The sequence continues at coordinate 1,362 of CAJXAF010000093.1, read as the reverse complement.
TTGGGATTTTCTCTGGTTCTTTTAGTAATGGCCGGCATAAGAGAAGAGCTAGACTATGCCGATATACCAAAGGTTTTTAAAGGAACTCCCATAACCTTAATTACGGCCGGACTACTAGCTCTTATATTTATGGGTTTCTCCGGACTCTTTAGCAATCTATAAAAATATGATTATAACTGCGGTGCTTACTCTTGGTTTGATTGGTTTTACCTTTGCTGTTCTTTTAGCTTTCTTAAGTAAAAAGTTAAAAGTTGAGACTGATCCTAAGGTAGACCAGGTAAATGAGATCTTACCTAATATAAATTGCGGTGCCTGCGGCTTTAGCGGCTGCAATCCTTTTGCTGAAGCCGTAGTTAAGGAAGGTAAGCTATTCAATGGCTGTCTTCCCGGAGGAAGCCAAATTAATGAAGAGATAGCTAAAATTTTAGGAATAACAGCCACTAAGAGTAAAGTCGAAAAAATTGTTGTCTGTCGGTGCCAGGCCGAAGTGGGGGAGAAGAAAATATCAACAACTTATAAAGGACCTAAAACCTGTAAAGCTTCGCATATAGTTGGCGGAGCAATCGATTGCACCTGGGGATGTTTGGGCTTTGGCGACTGTGTTAAGGTTTGCCCTACAGGAGCTTTAGTTCTTAAAAATAAACGCATAGAAGTTATATTTGATAAGTGTATTGGCTGCGGTAATTGTGTAACTGAATGCCCGCGTGACCTTTTTGAGTATGCTCCTTTTAAGGAAAAAATGAAACTTTGCTACGTTGCCTGCAGCAATAATGAAAAGGTTTTAGGGGTTAAAGCTGTTTGTAGCCGGGGGTGTATTGGCTGTACCTTGTGTACTAAAGTTGAAGACTCTCCTTATGAGATGAAAGGTAACCTCTCCTATGTTAATTACCCTGAGGCTAAAAATCACCAGTCGCTAGATGCGGGAAAAAATAAGTGTCCTACCAAGTGTATCCTTGATTTAAATGTTTAAAGAAGTTGTCAGGGTTTCTAAAGTTCAAAAAGATAAGGTCTTAATTAACTTTACAAAGAGTGAAATCTGTGACTCCTGTGGCGTAGAGGACCTTTGTAAAAAAGGGGGCGAAGATATATTAATTGATCGGGGAGAATTTTCCTTAGAGGGCGGAGACCAAGTAGAAGTTGCTATCAATGAAAAAATGAGTCTTCTGGCTAGCCTTTTAACTTTTCTTCTTCCCGCTCTTATTTTTATTGCCGGCTTAATAATCTTTAAGGAGAGAGGAGAGCTACAAAGTTTTATGAGTTCGCTCTTATTGCTATGTGTGTATTTTATTATTTTTAAATTGTTCTTAAATAAATACGGTAAAACCTTTAAGATAAGAATTATTAGGAAGTTATAAGATGAAT
>CAJXAF010000092.1 GCA_913050175.1 uncultured bacterium | reverse complement strand
TTCTCCTTAATTTTATGAGAACCGGGAAAAAAACCCATATGCCCGTTATCTTTATTAATAGGAACCATCGGAATCCAGGCAGTTATGGTATTAGTTTCTTTTATAGGCCAGTAAGGTTGATCATGATGAGTGTCTGTTTCCCTGCCTCCTCTTTCCTTGATAAGAGCCTGATCATGCCAGATTCTTAACTTGTCGACTCCAAGAAGCTTAGCTGCCGTACTAGCTATCCTCTGGTCAAAAGTTAATTGCCTAAGTTCTTTAAAATCTTCCCACAAATTTTGACATTGTATGAAGGACTTTTCGTATTCTGTTTTTTCTGAAAGTTGTCTTTTATCTAACTGTTTACGAACTTTAATAGCATCATGCAATACTTGCTTGTAATGCTCAATTTCTGCTAACTCCAAAAGATTCTCTGCAATTACAAACCCCTTTTCGTTAAAATGCGTGCTTAGATTTTCTGTCATAGCTTTATTAATGAAAAAATTATATACGATTGGGCACAATGTTAGGCTAGCAGCATTGCTACTCCTAATAAGTTTTTTTCCAGCTAAATCTTTCACTAGCTCTTATTTTGATACCGGTGAGTCCAGCATTAACCTTATAACTGAAAGCTATCAAGTAAATACAAAAGATACCTTGTTAGTCGGTATTGAGTTTAAGTTATCTCCAGGCTGGCATACTTATTGGAAAAATCCAGGGGATTCTGGAGAAGGAGCAACTATCAAATGGAACCTACCGCCTGGATTTAAAGCTTCAGATATATTGTGGCCGGGACCAAAAAAAATACCCGTTAATCCTTTAATGACCTTCGGCTACGACGATAAGGCGCTTCTTTTAACTGAAATTAAAACTCCTGGACAATTTTCAGGCCCAGTAACTATTTCTGCAAAAGTTAACTGGCTAACTTGCAAAGATATCTGTATCCCTCAAGAGGGAGAAGTTGATTTAACCTTAATGAAAGGCCCTAAAACTATAAGTGAATTTGCAACAAAATTAACAGAAATTGCTTTAACCATTCCTAAAAAATTTCCTGCTCAGAGTAGGGTAACCAAAATCAATGAAAAGATATTTTTACAATTTGAAAAAGAAGGATCCAGTAACATCTCTGAAGCTTATTTTTTCCCAAATGAATACGGTCTGATCAGTTATGTCAAAGATCAAAAATTAGAAAGAAATAACAACAGCTTTAGTCTGCAACTTAATCGTGCTGAGGTTCGAGTAGAAACCGATAAATTAAAAGGAGTTTTGAAGCTTAAAATAGATGAAACAGAAGAATTTTATGAATTGGACTTACCTATAGAAGGGGCTTCTAATTCGCCGATACTTGCCATGTCACTATTAACTGGGATCGTTTTTGCTTTCCTGGGTGGGATCATCTTGAATGCCATGCCGTGTGTATTTCCTATTTTATCTATAAAGATTCTAGGTTTTATCAAACAAAGCCAAGGATCAAAGAAAAAGTTAGTTCAACATGGTTTAATTTTTTCTGCAGGAGTGTTAACTACCTTTTTGGCCATATCTTGGCTTCTTATTTTTCTAAGGGCTTCAGGTGAAGCAATTGGATGGGGATATCAACTGCAATCTCCTTGGGTGGTATCCATTTTAATTTATCTGTTTGTAGCCATTGGGATAGTGTTTATGGGTAATATTGTTTTAGGCAGCAGCTTGGCAAATTTTGGGTCTCTAGCTAAGAACAGAACTGATTTCCTGTCTTCTTTTTTTACGGGTGTTCTTGCTGTGATAGTTGCTTCTCCTTGTACTGCACCCTTTATGGGTCCTGCCGTCGGCTTAGCCCTTTTGCAACCAGGACTAAAATCTATAGTCATATTTTTAGCTTTAGGAATAGGCTTTTCACTCCCTTATTTAATGTTAAGTATCTATCCTCAGCTTTTATCTAAATTGCCAAAACCAGGTGAATGGATGCAGACCTTTAAACAGATCATGGCTTTCCCAATGTGGGCAGCGGCTTTATGGTTGGCTTGGGTTCTTAGCGCACAGGTAGATATGGAATCCGTTTTTGCTGTCTTGGTTGGAGCCTTACTAATTGCTTTAGCTTTATGGCTTATGGAAAAAACACAAAGTTCAGATCAACTTCTTAAACGAATAACTGTTCTTTTCTCACTCGGCCTTATGATCTTTTCTATTTGGTTAATACCTCTTAACCAAGACGACGAATCTTCTAATTTAAGAAATGAAGTGAATAACTTTAGCGCCCAAAAACTCAGCTCTCTTAGATCTGAAAAGAAAGCTATTTTTGTGAACTTCACTGCTGATTGGTGTATTACCTGCAAAGTAAATGAAGCAATTGCACTTGATCAAGATAATGTCAAAAAGCTATTGCGTGAAAAAGACATAGTGTATTTAAAAGCAGACTGGACAAGAAAAGATCCTGAAATAGCTTCCATACTAGCTAGATATGGAAGAACTGGAGTGCCTTTGTATCTATTATTTCCCCCAGTAGGTGCTCCGACTATATTGCCAGAACTTTTAACTGAGAGCCTATTGTTAGATTTTTTGAACGAAATTAATTAAGATTACCTAGTCACAGGAGGTTTAATGAAATACCTATTATCTTTACTATTTTTATTCTTTATTAATATAAATTCTGCTTCAGTATCCACAGACTTATCTGCACCTGGCTTTGAGTTAGTGGATTCCTATGGAGAAAATATTTCTCTATCAAACTTTGAAGGAAAAACAGTAGTGCTTGAGTGGACAAATCATGATTGTCCTTATGTTGCCAAACACTACGCAACTGGAAATATGCAAAACACACAAGAACAAGCTAAGGACCAGGGGGTTGTTTGGTTAACAATAATTTCTTCTGCACCAGGCACACAGGGTTACGTTCTTCCGGCCAAAGCTAATGAACTTACTGCAACCAGAAATGCACAACCTAATCATGTTTTATTTGATTCTGAGGGTGGAGTAGGAAAAATGTATGGAGCTAAAACAACTCCGCACATGTATGTCATCGATAAAAAAGGGGCACTTAGGTATCAAGGTGCTATTGATGATGCTGGTGGTCCAGACTTTTGGACCAAAAATCTGTTAGACGCTGATAACTATATCAAAAATGCTCTAGGTGAGATGCAAGATGGTCAAGCAATCTCTACCAAGGTAAGTAAACCTTACGGTTGTTCGGTTAAGTATAAAAGTTAATCTTTATTCAGGGGTTTTAAAAACGGAGCCTAGTTTCTGTCCCAAAGTCATGTCTCCATCAAACTTTACCTTTCCTGTCATAAAAGCTTGCATAGCAGCGGCTTGATCACCAGAAAAAACTGATTCCATAGTCTCGTAGCTATCAAAAGTTAGTGTCAGTTTAGGATCGGAATGATCACCCTCTTCTACATTAAGATTTCCGTCATTTATATCAATAAAAAAATTCGTCAATCCTTCAATATTTATTTGGATACTAGCTTCTAACCCAGTAGCGCCTTCAGCAACAAAAGACCCCTCCATTTGCGCCTTTAGCTCATCAAAACTTGCCATATATACTCCTTTTTTAAATAATTTGAATATTGCATCTTCTCAAATAAAATGCTTTTTAACCACCAAGTTGGTTAAATAATAAATAAAATTGGTTTGTAGAGGCATTGAATGGCTAAGGAAGAACAAGGTAATTCTTCAAAAGAAGAATTTACTAACAGAATAAACAAACAAAAAGGAAGAATTTCTTCAAAGCTTATAGAAGAAACCAAATATTTATCCCAAACTCAAAAACAATCATGGAATGAAAAAGGTTTCATATTAATTCCAAATTTTTTCCCTGAAGACAAATGCATAGAAATTAATCAAACGGTGATTGATATAGTTCGCTCCATGGTAGGTAACTCGGAAGAATTCAGTCATGCCTATATTGATCAGGGGCATATTGGTATAAGA
>CAJXAF010000091.1 GCA_913050175.1 uncultured bacterium | reverse complement strand
ATTTATCTAGGGGCAATAGGACATCCTGATGTAAAACCGGGGATTTTAGAAAAAGGAATTTTGCTGACTTTGCGGTTTGCACTTGAGCAGTATATAAATTTGAGGCCGGTAAAACTTTATGACAGTCGTTTTTGCCCGCTAAAGGATAAGAAACCAGAGGATGTAGACTTTGTGGTGGTAAGGGAAAATACCGAAGGTCTTTATAAGGGGTTAGGTGAGTTTAAAAACAAAGGTACTGCTGATGAGGTAGCTACCCAAATTTCTTATAATACAAGAAGGGGTATTGAGCGCTGTCTTGAGTATGCTTTTAAATATACTCAAAAAAGAAACAAAAAGAAGATGCTTACTCTTTGCGGTAAAACCAATGTCTTAACTTATGCTTTTGATTTGTGGGAGAGAACTTTTTATGAAGTAGCTAAAAAATATCCGGATGTGAAAACTGACTATGCTCATGTGGATGCAACTTGTATGTGGATGGTTAAAAATCCTGAGTGGTTTGATGTTATAGTGACCGATAATATGTTTGGGGATATAATAACTGACCTTGGGGCAATGGTCCAGGGTGGCATGGGTATTGCAGCTGGAGGAAATATAAATCCAGAAGGAACATCTATGTTTGAACCAATTGGTGGGAGCGCACCTAAATACACAGGTAAGGATGTAATAAATCCTTTAGCTGCTATTTGTGCACTTTCTATGATGTTGGATCAGTTAGGTGAGGGCGAGGCTTCAAGAATAGTTGAGACCTCAGCTATTAAAGTGGCAAGAGAGAAGTTAGAGTCTTTGGCTGCTGGCAGAATGGGGTATTCTACAACCCAAGTTGGTGATTTAGTAGTTAAAAACTTATAAGGTAAAGGTTTATATGGGAAAAAACATTGCAATAATTGGAGTTGGGGCAGTAGGACTTGAGATAGTAAGAGTCTTAAGAGAGAGGAACTTCCCTGTGGATAATCTAAAGCTTTTTGCCCGTTCGAGCCGTAAAATAGAGTTTGAAGGTCAAGCTTATGATGTTGAGGCAATAGCTGATGAAAATTTTGATGGTATTGATATTGCTTTATTTGCTGGCACTGAAGGTGCAAAAGGAGCAAGTGTTCAGTATGCTGATAAATTTATTAAAAAAGGTGCTGTGGTAATCGATAATGGCAATGATTTTAGGCTAAAAGACGATGTGCCGTTGGTTGTACCTGAGATAAATAAAGATAAAATTGCAATTCACAAAGGTCTGATTGCAAATCCAAATTGTACTACAATTCAGGCTGTTGTTGCCTTAGGCGGTATACACAGGAGATTTGGCCTTAGGCAATTTGTACTTACAAGTTTTCAAGCTACCTCTGGTGCGGGAAAGCAAGCTGCCATTAGTCTTTGGAATGAAACTAAACAAATTGCCCAAAAGAATAAAGATAAAGATTTCGATAGTTTGGATAAAAAAATAGATGGAGCTCCTGAGTGCTTTAGTAGCCAAATAGCTTTTAATGTCAGCCCTCAAATCGGAAGTTTTAGGGAAGATGGCTTTACCAGTGAAGAATGGAAAGTAGTTAATGAGACTCATAAAATATTAGGTGATGACTCTATAAAAATTTCAGCTACTTGCGTGAGGGTCCCGGTATTTACCTCTCATTGTGAAGCAATTTATTTTACTGTTAAAGAAGATGCTAGTTTAGAAGATATTGAAGAGACCTTAAGTGAATCTGAAGGCGTTAAATATCTAAAGGATGAGCTTTGTTTCCCACTTGATGCTGAAGGTAAAGATGAGGTTTTCGTCGCAAGACTGCGTAAAGACCCATTTAACGATAAGTCTTTCTGGTTATGGTGTGTAGCTGATAACTTGCGAAAGGGTGCAGCTTTAAATGCTGTGCAAATTGCCGAAGGCTTATTATAGTCTAGCCCTGCCACTGCAAACATGCAAAATATTTTTCTGAAAATAGAATATTTAGGCACTAATTACTTTGGTTTTCAAATCCAGCAAAAAAAAGGCAAATCTGAACTCACCATCCAATCTGTTCTAGAGAAGGCTCTTGAGAAATTATTTAAAGAAAATATAAGAGTTATTGGATCAGGCCGCACTGACAGAGGGGTCCATGCAAAGGCTCAGGTGGTAAATTTTAAAGCAGAAACTAAAATCCCGCTGGGCAATATCAAAATCGCTCTAAATACTTTGCTTCCTCAAGACATAAGAGTAAAACGGATAAAGAAGGTAGCTTTAGATTTTCATGCACGTTTTAGCGTTAAATCAAAGATTTATCGTTATATTATAATGAATTCAAAAGAGCCCTCTGTTTTCTCCAAAGACTTTGTCTGGCATATAAATTCAGAGCTTGATTTAGACAACATGAAAAAAGCAGCTAAGGAGCTAGTTGGTAGAAAAGATTTCTCAGTATTTGCCAAAGAGGCAAAGCGTTATGAGGATTGTCACAGAACTTTAAGCAGTATTTCAATAAAAAAGAAAAAAAGCTTTATCTATATTGACATAGAAGCTCAAGGTTTTCTGCGCTGCATGGCTCGAAATATCGTATCCTTTCTGGTAAAAGTAGGCCAGGGAAAAATAAGAATAGAGGATACCTCACCTATTATTTCAAAAAAAATACCCTACATCAACAAACCTGCTCCAGCAGCTGGTTTGTATCTTTGCAAAGTTAAATATTGAATTTTACTTTTATTTTATGTAATCATTGACAGATTATGGCTTTTGTGGTAGTTTTAATAAAAGCCATAGTTATGGTATTTACCATAACTGTATTATTGTAAGGAAAACTAGTATATTTTTCTACATCAGGTGATATAATGAAAAGGTGGAATCAGTGAATACAAAACGCAAATTGATATCAGCAAAAGATATTATCAAAAAATATCAGATTACCTATCAGACTATCAATCACTACACTAATTTTGGCCTGTTGCATGTGGTCACCAAAAAAGGTAACGTGCGGTTCTATGACGGGAGTCGGATAAAAGAAAGATTGGCAAAGATAACCCGTCTTGTAGGAGAGGGGTATCCTTTAAGGTTAATTAGTAAAATGTTAAACGGTAGCTAAAAATGAGTTATTATAATATTTTAGGATTAGAAAAAGAACCTTTCTCAACCAGTCCTGATCCTGGCTTTTTCTATGATTCACAAGAACATCATGCCGCCTTACTGCGGCTTATGATTGAGCTGCGCCTGCGCCGGGGCTTAAGCGTAATATTGGGTGATGTTGGCACAGGAAAAACTACACTATCGCGTAAGCTTTTCCAGATGCTAAAAGAAAGGGAAGATATAATCTTTCATATGATTTTAGATCCTACCTACGAGACCGAGGAATTGTTCCTAGACTCTCTTACTAGAACCTTTGGTATAGCTATTAACAAGCCTAACCCTACTATTTTAGATTTTAAAGAGGTAATAAAGGATTATCTTTTTAGAAAAGGCGTTGAAGAAGGTAAAACCGTTGTTCTCTTAATAGATGAGGCCCAGAAGTTAAACCCGCTTTCCCTTGAGGCTTTGCGGGTATTTTTAAATTATGAAACAAACGAATATAAGCTCCTGCAATTGGTTTTATTGTCTCAGATGGAGCTTCTTCCCAGGATAAGAGGAATTCAAAACTTATGGGATCGTATTAGTTTAAAGTATGTTTTAAATCCCTTAGATGAACAAGAGACAAGAGAGATGATAGCGTTTAGATTAAAAAAGGCAGGCTTAACTACGGGGCCACCGCTTTTTACTGATGAGGCAATTAAGGAAGTGTATCAGTACACCCAAGGTTATCCCAGGCGTATTTCTATGATGTGCCACAATGCCTTAAAAGAACTTGTTATTGGCAGTCAGCCTCTTGTGGATGCAACAGTTATTAGGAAGTTAGTAGCTGCTGAAACTAAGATAGCAGCGCATTAAATGGGAAAGAGAAGTTTTT
>CAJXAF010000090.1 GCA_913050175.1 uncultured bacterium | reverse complement strand
ATTGTCAGCTATGGTAAAGGCTTCAAAAAATAAACTGGTAGCTATAACAGCCGGTTGTGCTTTTGTTGATCCTTGGGCAGCAATAGCAATTGGGGCTATTGGTGGGATTTTGGTTGTTTTAGGAGTAATCTTATTAGATAAGCTAAAAATAGATGATCCTGTGGGTGCGATACCAGTTCATGGATTAAACGGTATTTGGGGCACTTTAGCTATTGGCTTATTTGGTAAAGAAGCCTTAGGACTTGCTAACAACGGCTTATTCTACGGCGGAGGTTTCACTCAGTTAGGAATTCAAGCTTTAGGAGCAGGTGCTGTTGTTATTTTTATCATAGTTGCTATGGGCATAGTTTTTAAATTAATTGATTTAACGATGGGTTTAAGAGTAAGCAGGGAAGAAGAATTAAAAGGCTTAGATCTCGGTGAGCACGGCATGGAATCCTATTCGGGTTTTCAGATTTTTACAACTAAATAAATTGGAGGCAAGAAATGAAATTGATTATAGCATTGATTCAACCTCACAAGTTACCTGATGTAAAAAAAGCTCTCTTTGACGCTGATGTTCATAAGATGACTGTTACTAATGCTTTAGGCTGTGGTCAGCAGAGAGGTTTTACCGAGACCTATCGTGGTGTAATCCATGAAGTAAATCTTCTTAAGAAAGTAAAGCTTGAGGTCGCAGTTAACCAGGATTATGTTAAGCCTACAATTGATGCAATCATCAAAGGCGCTAGGACTGGTAATATTGGTGACGGTAAGATTTTTGTTGTTGATTTAGGAGAATGCGTAAGGATAAGAACCGGTGAAGACGGTAGAGAGGCTATCGGCTAATAAAATAGTATTTGACAAAATAAGGCTAAGCTAATACTATATATTTTAATATTTGGGACAAGGCGGTCCCTTTTATTAGGAGGATAAGAGTTTCTCTCTTTAAGCGAGAAGCTTTTTTAGCAAGGACGCTTAGCTTTAATCTATATTAATTAGTGGTATTTTAAAAAGCTTAGGCAAACGGAGGTGCTAGATGCCAGTAGATGTTGTTAAAAACGGGGGTGTAAATATGGCTTTGACCAAAAAAGACGTTATGAAAATAGTTAAAGAAAATGACGTCAAATTTATCAGATTGTGGTTTACCGATATCATGGGACAGGTTAAGAGTTTTGCCATTACAGATGGTGAACTTGAAAAAGCCTTAGACCAGGGTATGGGTTTTGACGGTTCATCAATTACCGGATACCAGGCAATTGAAGAATCAGACATGATTGCTATGCCTGATCCTAATACTTTTGCGATTTTACCTTGGAGACCGACAGAAAAAAAGGTTGCCAGGATGATCTGCGATGTTCTTAATCCTGACAGAACTCCTTATGTTGGTGATCCTAGATATGTTCTTAAAAGAGCTTTAGAGAGAGCCAAGAAGATGGGCTTTGATCACTTCTATCTTGGACCAGAATTGGAGTTCTTCTACTTTAAAGATGATAAAGGTACAGAAATTTTAGATAAGGGTGGTTATTTTGATTTGACTACTCTTGATGTTGCTAGTGATTTGAGGAGAGAAACAGTTCTTGCTCTTGAAAAGATGGGTGTAGGTATTGAATATTCACACCATGAAGTTGCTCCTTCACAGCATGAAATCGATATGCGTTATTCTGATGCCTTAAAAATGGCTGACGATGTGCTTACTTATAGAATTGTTGTAAAGGAGATAGCTAGCAAGTTCGGTGTTTACGCAACTTTTATGCCCAAGCCATTGTTTGGCGAAAATGGTTCTGGTATGCATACTCACCAATCACTATTTCAAGGGAGCAGCAATGCTTTCTTTGATGCTAGCTCTCCTGACCACCTCTCAAAGACAGCTCATGGCTATATTGCCGGGCTACTTAAGCATTCCAAAGAAATTTGCTCAATTTTTGCTCAGTGGACTAATTCCTATAAAAGACTCGTTCCCGGTTATGAAGCTCCGGTTTATATTTCCTGGAGCCAGAGGAACAGAAGTGCTTTAATCAGGGTACCACACTACAATCCTGGTCAGGAAAAAGCAACTAGATGTGAATTTAGAGCTGCTGATCCAGCTTGTAACCCTTACTTTACCTTTGCAGCTATGCTTCAGGCAGGTTTAGACGGTATTGAGAAGGGTTATGAAGCTCCTAAGCAAATGGATAAGAATCTTTATCACCTTGGCGATGCCGAAAGAAAAGCTCAAGGTATTGACAGTTTGCCAGGTGATTTAGGCCATGCAATCTCAATTACTGAGAATAGTGATCTTGTTAAGAGAACTCTTGGCGATCACATTTTCTCAAGATTCATTGAGCTTAAGAAGAAAGAGTGGGAAGAGTACAGAGTACAAGTTACTCAACAGGAATTAGATAAGCATCTTTCTATTCTTTAATTAGGTTTACTAATAGACAATCAACATCCCTTCTAGTTAAAGGTTCATCTTTTGGCTAGAAGGGATATCTTTATCTGGAAGATTCCCAAAAAAACTTATGCAATTTAAGCACTTTCCTAAACAACAAGGCTTGTACTACCCGCAATACGAAAAAGACGCTTGCGGCGTTGGCTTTGTTTGTGATGTTAAGGGCCGGGCTTCAAATACTATAATAAAGCAGTCACTAGAGGTATTAAACCGTCTGGCTCATCGCGGGGCTGTTGGTTCTGATCCGGCCACCGGTGATGGAGCCGGTATCCTACTTCAAATGCCTGATGAATTCCTCAGGAAAGTTGCCCCTGATTCAAAGATTGATCTTCCCGAAAAAGATTCCTACGGTGCAGGTTTAATTTTTTTACCTACTGATAAGAAAGAACGCTTAATCTGTGAGGAGGTTTTTGCCAAAGCAATTTCTGAGTGCAAGCAAACTCTCCTAGGTTGGCGCCAAGTACCTTTGGATAATTCTACTATTGGCGTAACTGCTCGCGAATGTGAACCAATCATAAAACAAGTCTTTATAGGTAAGAATCCTGATTTAACTGACCAGTTAGCTTTTGAGCGTAAATTATATGTAATTAGAAAGATTGTTGAAAATAAGATTCGTGCTCTTAGCCTTAAACAAGAGTCTTTTTTTTATATTACTAATATTTCCAGCCGCACCTTATCCTATAAAGGTCTTCTAATGACCCATCAATTAGAGGATTTTTTTCTTGATTTAAAAGATGAGACTGTTAAGAGTTCGTTGGCTTTAGTCCATTCCCGTTATAGTACCAACACTTTTCCTACTTGGGACTTAGCCCAGCCATTTCGTTTTTTAGCTCATAATGGCGAGATTAATACCTTAAAGGGAAATATTAACTGGATGCATGCCCGCCAAGGATTGCTTTCAAGCGAATTGTTTGGTGAGGACATTGAGAAGTTAAAGCCAATTTTAATTTCAGGAATTAGTGACTCAGCCACAATTGATATGGCTTTTGAGCTCTTGGTATTAGGTGGGAAGAGCATTTCTCAAGCGATGATGATGTTAATACCTGCTTCTTGGGAAGACAACCCCTTAGTCGTCCAGAGGAGAGCTGATTTCTATAAGTATCACGCTTGCTTTATGGAGCCATGGGATGGTCCGGCAGCTATTGCTTTTACTGACGGAACCAGTATAGGGGCTGTTTTAGATCGTAATGGTCTTCGTCCGGCACGCTATATTGTTACTAAGGACGATCTGGTGGTTATGGCTTCGGAAGTCGGAGTTTTAGATATAGAGCCAGAAGATATTAAACTTTCCGGTAGGCTCGAACCGGGTAAGATGTTTTATATTGATACTGACCAAGGTAGAATTGTTAGTGATGATGAGGTAAAAGATAAACTATCGAGCGCCGAGCCTTACGGAGATTGGCTGAAAGAGAATTTGGTAGACTTAGACTCTTTGCCAGAGGCACAAGCAAATAGAGAAAATGCTTGTGATACTTTTACCTTAATGAAAGCTTGTGGCTAT
>CAJXAF010000089.1 GCA_913050175.1 uncultured bacterium | reverse complement strand
CCCTGCTCGATGAGCAAGACAAGGGTTCGAAACTGTTTAAATGGCGGAGAGGCAGGGATTTGAACCCTGGGTACAGCGTTACACCGTACATCGGTTTAGCAAACCGACGCCTTAAGCCGCTCGGCCACCTCTCCGATTAAAATCTATATTTAAGGTGATAATTATAGCATTTTTTAGGGGTTTTTCAAAAATATATTTGGCTAGCAGCTATGAGAAAATTACTTCTTCAATGCATAGTGAAGCAGAATGTCATCACTCTTATTAAGCCTGCGACAGACCTCTCTGGCTATATTTAAAATCACCATTATATAGATATCCCGGTCACTATTATATAGAGATAACAAAGCCTGGCCTGATAAAACAATCAACTCAGTTTTCTGGACAGCTAAAGCACTCGCTGAGTGAGGTTCAATTCCAATAAGAGCGCTCTCGCCAAAACACTCACCAACACCAAACTCAATAAGTTCTAAGTTGGTATCTTCGGCTTCCATGTATATTTTTACCTTCCCTTTTCTTACGATATAAATATGTGAGGCTGGATCGCCCTGGCTGAATATTAGCTCATCCTTTCCATACCTTACCTTGCCGAGAAGCTCAAAAAGAGTCTCTATTTGTTTTTTGGTAAGGCCGGCAAAAATAGAAATCTTATTTAAAATTGTCGTAATATTCTCAATATCAGTGAGAGGGTAAGGTTTTTTCTCAGTACTCATGTATGTCAGGATTTCTGTTTTTTCTTTTTCTTAGCCGCATTCTTAGCTTGATACTCTTTAATTTTCTTATCTAAAGACTCGCTGACTTCAAATTCATCCTCTAAATCAACTTTGCCAAATCTTCCTAAGCGATAGCTCTTTACTTTCTGAGAATTAATCCAGAGTCGCCAAATAGCCAAACCTAAAAATATACCTATAATAATAATCATCTCTAGTTCCTTTGTTTTAAGGTGACTACTTAAATTTTAAGCTCAATCTAAGTCGGGCAATAAGCTCATAAGCATTTTACCACCATAGCTATCTTGCTGCGAGGGTTAAATCTAGGAGCTTCGACTATTTTATGTATTAAAACTATAAACTTTTAGAGGTTGATATTTAGATGCTTTAAGTCTTTATTTTCCGTTTAGCTTTAAAGAATTTTTTTAGAACCAATGAGCAGTCTTTTTCTAAAATTGACTCTTTTACACCGATCTTATGATTGAGCTTTAATTTATTCACATCAGTAAGGGAACCAAAAGCACCGGCTTTAGGGTCGCTTGCTCCAAAAACTATTTTCTCAATTCGGCTTAAGATAAGCGCTCCGGCACACATGATACACGGTTCAAGGGTTACATAGAGGGTGCACTCATGAAGCCACTTAGAGCCAAGGTAGCTACTTGCCTGGGTAATAGCAAGCATTTCCGCATGAGCAGTAGGATCTTTTAGTTTTTCAACTTGATTATAACTTTTAGCAATTATCCGGTCTTTATAGACGATGACCGCCCCTACCGGCACCTCGTCTTCAGCCAAAGCATATCTGGCCTGAAGAAGAGCTTTTTGCATATAAAGCTCATTTTTTTGCATCTAATTCTTTAACTATTTTAAAGAATATATCTACTATCCGGGGATCAAAATGAGTGCCAGATTCCTCTTTGATAATTTTAAGGGCTTTAGTCTTAGACATTGCTTTACGGTAGGATCTATCAGAAGTAAGGGCTTGATATACATCGGCAATAGCAACTATTCTTGCACTTAAGGGGATTTCCTCTCCTTTTAAACCTAAGGGATATCCACTGCCGTCAAAGTTCTCATGGTGGTATAAAACAGCCGGAACTGCTCCTCTGAGTGCATGAATTTCACGTAAAATTTCAGCAGCTATAGCAGGATGGGTTTGCATAACTTTCATCTCCTGGACTGTTAGAGGTCCGGACTTAATAAGAATGCTCTTATCAATTCCGACTTTACCTAGATCGTGTAAAGCTGCTGCATGTTTTATGTTGTCAACTTCAGAATGCGGCAACTTAAGGCTGCGAGCAATCTTCTCAGCTATCTCAGAGGTGTATTCAACGTGTTTTCCGGTATAGAAATCTTTTGCCTCAATGGCTCTGGCAAAAGCATAAATCATCTCCAAAAGATCTCTTGTTAAGACCGTATTCATCTTATCAATCTTTACTTTTAGATCTTTAAGATTAGATTTTTTCTTTGTATCTTTTATTGGTTTAAGTTTAGCCTGTGAATGAAGGATAATCGTGTTTCCGCCCCTTCTCTTGGCAACGGTTAAACACTTATCCAGAGCATTGACTATATCCCTGGTATTAAAAATACTGTCACCGGGGCTTGAGACCACCCCAATACTTGCTTTTATCTTCAAGCTTATGCTCTTATACTTAAAACGATGTTTGTTTATGGTGTTCTGAATTCTCTGGGCAACTTTATAGGCATCATTATTCTTTAAATAAGGGGTAATGATAAAAAATTCATCAGATCGCCAGCGAGCTAAAGTATCTTCATTGCGTAAAATAGCGCGTAATATCTTAACTAAGTCCTTAGTAACCCAATCAGCAACCTGTATACCGTATATTTCATTAACCTGGCGAAAATGATCAATGTCTATTCCCACGAAGGAAACGCTATAAAGATGGCGGCGAGAAAGATTAACTTCCCTGGTGACTGCATTGAGAAAATAGCGCCAGTTATAACAATCAGTTAAAGGATCGAGCAAGGTAAGCTTTTCAATTCTTTTATTCTTTGTTAAGAGGTGCTTTTCCAAGCTAATAACGCTCTTATGTAAATCTAAAATTCTCCCAGCTTGCTCCAACTTAAAAGTAATGATTTCTTTTTTGTCATCATCACTAAAGTAATCGTGGAATCCAAATTGTTTAGTGATTTTTAGGTTGTTTTTATCAGCCTTATAAAAATGTATCAAACATACCCTACTGCCTATGTAAGAAGACTTTATGCTCTTTCTTCCCTTTAAAAACTCTTGGCTAAATATAACCAGGGAAGAATTTACCTGGGTGAGTTCTTTTAAAGAATAGACTCTTTTTACAGGGAAGGCAAACTTTACTTTTTTCTTAGATTTTTTATTTGTGCAGTAAATTATCTTGGGCATAATATGTAAAGTTTAACATAGCCAGCAATTTTTTACAAGTAAAATGCCTAAATACCTCTATTTATTAGACATTTTTCCCTCATCTAACTAATAAAACTCCTCCGGCAATCAAAATAGTTCCTATGATTCTCTGCCAGCTAAACCCCTCTTTTAGGATTAAGAGGCTAAGGACTGCAGTAAACAAAGGGTAAGTTGAGGTTAAGGGTACTATCTTTGAAGTAGGATTTACTTTAAGAATCTTAAAGTAGGTCAACATTGCCAAAAACCCGGCAAAAAGACCACTCAAGCAAAAAATAAGAATAGTCTTGGCTGGAAGTTTAACCACCTGGGCTATCCTTCCACTTAGACCAAACCAAACTATCATGCAGAAAAATACAGCACAGCTACGAATAAATAGAGCAGTGGCCGGATCAGTGGATTTTAACCCTGATTTCTCTAAGATCGGAGTTGTGCCCCACAAAACTATTGTTAGTAAGAGAAAAAACCAGCCTTGCCACATTTTAAATATTTTACCATAATTAGAGAGTATTAAGTTTTAATTTATGTATTTCTCAATGGCTTTGAGAAGATCATTGGATTCAAAAGGTTTAGTGATGTATCCAGAGTTAGCTATCCCCTGAATTTCTTTGGTTTCTTCACCTTTCTTGTAGCCAGTAACAAAAATAATTGGTATATCTGAAGTTTGCTCTTGTTTACGCAATATCTTAGCTGCGCCAATACCGCGTTTTTTGGAAGGAAGACGTATATCCATTAAGATAAGATTGGGCTTTTCTTTTACAGCCAAAGCATTGCCGTCTTTAGCGTTAGAAGCCTCAAAGACTTCATAACCTGA
>CAJXAF010000088.1 GCA_913050175.1 uncultured bacterium | reverse complement strand
CTGAGTTTCTGACGTAGTTTTTCTTTGGCCTTTTTATACTTTGAGATGAACTCGCTCATGTATACCGGGATACGAATCGTCTTACCCTGGTCAATTATAGCCCTAGTTATAGCCTGACGTATCCACCAGGCAGCGTAAGTTGAAAAACGAAAACCGCGCCTGGTATCAAACTTATCAATTGCCCGCATCAAACCGATATTGCCCTCAGCTATCAGGTCCATCAGGGTAAGAGCATAGCCTGAATAGTGTTTAGCTATATTAACAACTAACTTTAGATTGCAATTTATAAGCCTCCGACGACAAGTTAAATTGCCCTTTTTGGCTTTTTTTATAAGATCTACCTCTTCTTCTTTCTTAAGAATAGGCAGATCTTTTATCCTCTGTAAATAAGCTCTTATTGCTTCCATTAGGAATAAAAATTTTACTTTTTCTTCTTAGACTTCGTACTCTTTTCTTTTATCACTACCTGAGCAGCTGCTAACCGGGCTATAGGAACACGGTAAGGAGAACAACTAACATAATTAAGACCAGTCTTGTGGCAAAATTCAATTGAAGCCGGGTCACCACCATGTTCGCCGCATATTCCCAGCTTAATATTTTTTCTGGTCTTTTTTCCTAAATCAACAGCTATTTTAATTAACTTTCCCACACCATTGGTATCAAGTGTCTGGAAAGGATCAGCTTCATAAATTCCCAGCTTAACGTAATCGCCGAGGAATTTTCCGGCGTCATCACGGGAAAAACCGCAACCCATTTGAGTTAAGTCATTGGTACCGAAAGAAAAGAACTCAGCAGCAGTTGCAACTTCATCAGCTGTCATAGCTGCTCTAGGCACTTCAATCATAGTACCAATTTTAACCTCAAAAGGCAACTTATTTAGTTTTTTTTCTTTTTTAACCGCATTTATAGTGTCGAGAACAATTTGCTTTTGAATTTCTAGTTCCTTTACGTGACCGATTAAAGGAATCATTATCTCAGGGCTAACCTTTAACTTCTTCGCTTTAACGTTTAAGGCTGCTTCAATGATTGCTCTGGTCTGCATTTCAGTTATTTCCGGATAAGTTGTTCCCAGGCGACAACCACGATGGCCAAGCATCGGGTTAAACTCATGCAAAGACTCTACAGTATCCTTAACATAAGTATAGCTAATACCCATAGCCTCGGCCAATTTCTTCTGACCGATTTCATCTTGAGGTAAAAACTCATGCAGAGGCGGATCAAGAAAGCGTATTGTACAGGGATAACCTTTTAACGCTGTAAAAATGCCTTCGAAGTCTTTTCTCTGTAAAGGAAGTAACTCTTTCAAAGCTTGTAAATACTGAGACAGGGGCTTTTTAAGCTCAGCTCCTAAGGCCGTCTTTACATTCTGATCAGTTTCAGTATCTATTTGATCGCGAAGGTTTTTAACTCTCTGAGCAACTAAAATCATCTTTCTAAAAGAAACTATCCTCTCGCCTTCAAAAAACATATGCTCAGTTCTACAAAGGCCAATACCTTCAGCGCCAAAACCAATAGCTACTTTAGCATCAGCCGGAGCATCAGCATTGGTACGAACACCCAGCTTTCTAAATTCATCGGCCCACTTCATAATTATTCCAAAAGGACCGGTCATCTCCGGAGAACTAGTTTTAATCTTCCCTTCATAAACTACGCCTTTACTTCCATTAAGAGAGAGCCAATCACCTTCTTTTATAAGTTGATTACCGCAGCGCATCTGTTTCTTGTTCACCTCCATGGTGATGTCTCCGGCTCCAGCAACGCAACACTTACCCCAGCCTCGGGCAACTACAGCTGCGTGAGACGTCATGCCACCTCTGGCAGTTAAGATACCGCTGGCCGCATGCATACCTCTTATATCTTCAGGAGAGGTTTCTAAGCGGCAAAGAATTACGTTCTTCCCCTTCTCTCTCCAATCCTCGGCTGCCTTAGCTGTGAATACTGCCTGTCCGACAGCAGCTCCCGGGGAAGCTGGAAGACCGGTTTTAGATATAATTCTAGCTTTCTTTTCTTCTCCGCTGTCAAAGGTCGGGTGAAGAAGCTGATCAATCTGCTCCGGTTTAATCCGCAAAAGTGCGGTTTCTTTATTAATTAGTTTCTCTTTAACCATGTCTACTGCTATGGCAACTTCAGCTTGAGCAGTTCTTTTACCGGTACGAGTCTGAAGCATAAAAAGTTCTCCTCTCTCCATAGTAAACTCAAAGTCCTGCATGTCTTTATAGTGCTTTTCAAGCTTAGTGCGGATAAATAGAAGATACTTGTATGATTTTGGATCAATTTTTTTCATTGCCTCCATGGGAAGAGGCGTTCTGATTCCAGCAACGACATCCTCGCCCTGAGCATTCATTAAAAATTCACCGTACAGCTTATTACTTCCGGTTGAAGGATCACGGGTAAAGCCAACACCAGTACCGGAGTCATCGCCCATGTTTCCAAAAACCATGGTCTGGACATTAACAGCTGTGCCGATAAGGCCTTTAATGTTATTTATCTCCCGGTAAGCATTTGCCCGGTCATTATTCCATGAACCAAAGACAGCAGTTATTGCATACCATAACTGTTTTTTGGGTTCCTGAGGAAATTGAGTTCCTTTATGTTTTTTATAAACTTTTTTGTAGCGGTAAACAATCTCTTTTAAATCAACTATACCTAAGGCTGTATCAGGAACAGCTTTATTTAAGGCCTCTTGAACCAAAGACGAGGCGTTTTTAATCCCCTTCTTCTTAGCCAGTGATCGCTTAACCTCTTCTAATTCATGTTCAAAAGCATGGTGAGGTACGCCCATAGCTACATCACCAAACATCTGAATAAAACGTCGATATGAATCCCAGGCAAAACGCGGGTTATTAGTTAAGTTGGCAAGTCCTAAAACAGCTTCATCAGTTAAACCAAGGTTTAAAATTGTATCCATCATACCCGGCATAGATACTGCTGCTCCACTACGAACCGATACCAAAAGAGGATCCTTCTTGTCACCGAACTTCTTACCGGTAATCTTTTCAAGTTTTTTAAGGTTTAATTCAGCTTGTTCGTTTAAACCTTTCGGGTATTTTCTCTTATTATCATAGTATAGTTTGCAAACCTCAGTTGTGATGGTGAAACCGGGAGGAACCGGAAGGCCAATGCTGCTCATTTCAGCTAAATTTGCGCCCTTGCCTCCAAGAAGATTTTTTAAAGTAGCATTACCATCAGATTTGCCTTTACTAAAAAAATAAACATACTTTTTGCCTTTAGCCATTTCTCCTCCTTAAATAAATACATACATCAGAACAAAACCTTTATTATTTTATCTTGTCGCTGATATATTCGACCACACTACTTGCTTCTACTCTCTCTTGAAGCATTGTATCGCGATTGCGAATTGTCACTTTATTGTCACTTACGCTTTCTACATCTACTGTTACACAAAATGGGGTTCCTATTTCATCTTGACGACGATAAAGCTTACCGATAGCAGCTGTATCGTTATATACGGTAGGCAATTTATCTTTTATATCATAAAAAATATTTTTTGCAAGACTAACAACCTCTTCTTTATTCTTAAGTAAGGGAAAAACTGCCGCTGTAAAAGGTGCCAGCTTTGAATCGAGCTTTAAAACTGTGCGTAATTTGCCCTTTACTTCCTCTTCATGGTAAGCGTTGCTGATTAAAGCAAAAAAAGTTCTGTCAACGCCGGCTGAAGGCTCAATGACGTAAGGAATAAACTTTTCTTTTTTTATGGGATCAAAATATGATAAGTCTTTTTTGCTAATCCGGGAGTGTTCGCTTAAATCAAAATCTCCTCTATTAGCAATACCCTCTAATTCGCTCCAGCCAAAAGGAAAATTAAATTCAATATCCGTACAAGCTTTAGCGTAGTGGGCTAATTCATCTTTTTCGTGTTCGCGCAAACGCAAGTTTTCTTTTTTTAAGCCAATTTTTTCAACATAAAAATTAAACCGTTCGGCAACCCAAGACTCATAAGAAGCTTTGGCTTCTTTAGGATTAACAAAGTAT
>CAJXAF010000087.1 GCA_913050175.1 uncultured bacterium | reverse complement strand
GAGCCATCATCCTGTGATGGTGTTCCTACAGCAAGAAAAATAACCTCTGCCTTTTTTATGCCTTCAGCTAAAGATGAGGAGAAAGACAGATGACCCTTTTTAACATTACTTTTTATTAAAGGTTCTAGCTCTGGTTCAAAGAAAGGTAAAATTTTCTTTTTTAAACTTTGTATTTTTTTAGAATCACTATCTACACAAATAACTTGATGATTTAATTCAGCAAAACAGGCAGCGGCTACAAGACCGACGTGTCCTGCACCAACTACACAAATTTTATACTTTTTGGTATATTTTTTTTGTTTAAGTTTTTTTGAAGTGGCCATTTTATTACTTTGGTCTTAAAGGTTTTGCGCCTTTATAATTTGCGTCAAAATCAAAAGACAGGTCAGGAAAAGCTTTAAGGGTAAAAGCAACGTAAAAAGTTAAATCTTTACCTCCCCGTTGATGCCGGTCAATATCCAAACCAAGGTCAACCCACCAACAGTGCAAATCCTGACGAATTGAATATTGCTGCCTGTCAAAATCGTCAGTTGTGTACTCATAGAGGATATAGCCTTTGAGTTTTGTTTTGGGAGTAAGAACGTAATCGAAATCTAGGGTTCCCTGGCTTGAGTCTTTACGAAAATACCTGTGCCCTAAAGCTAGAGAGTACTTTTCGGTTTCGATTTCTTCACCATCTTCTATTTTTTTAGTTGTTCCGCGAAAACTAAGGTCAGCATTAACTTCAGTATATTTATCGGTAATTAAATCAAATATCGATTCTGCCCTAAAACCAATCATTTTAGTGGGATAAACCTCCAACTCAGCCTTAATTGCTCCGAATTCGCTCCCCTTTCCCTCTTGATGTATAGTATAGTCAACCGAAGGGCTAAAATAAATTAGATCCCAAACTTCGCTGGTTTCTTCATTCTTAGCTTGAAGTTTATTCTTTACAGTAAAAGTAACGGTTTCGCTCCGAACTACACTATCTATGCCGTCAAATTGAAAAACGCTTGCATTGGGAGCACTAGGCTCGTGTACATAATCATAAGAAATTTCAGGAGTTATGACATGGCGCAATTTATCAACCTGTTCACCAAACAAACTCCAGCCGGCATCTAAATATTTATACATCTTAACGCTTAAAGTGCTACCTGCGGCCGGTGTTACTCTGGTAAGATCCTCATCACTATCCGGACGTTTTGAATAATAAGTTGTAGAAGATGTAATATAAGGATTTATATTAAGCCATTTTATTTTTCCGGTGTAACTTAAGGTGTTTCTGGAATGAAAACGTAAGGAATTCTCATTATTGACAAAAGCATCGACAATATTTAAGTTGCCCAGGACATCATTAGATTCGAAATAAAAGTTACTTGTACCTATATTTTGCCGATAAAGATTGAAATCGAGCTGAGGAAGATATTCAACATCGGCCCAAAATCTATTTGCTCTTTTTTGAGCAAGTAAAGATAGGGAAGCATTATTTAAAGCATAAGTTGCAAGGGCATAACTTTTTGGTTGTGGTTCAACTTCATACTCACGTTCAAAAAATTGCTTCATAAAGTGTGGGTCGGAAAACTTATGAAACTCAGCCTTAATTGCTAGTTCTGGTGTTGGATTCACACTATAGGAAAATTGAGCTTTGTAACGGTCATCCTCCAATCTTTCATCAGGTGTGCCTACTAGTTCAGTATAAATATCAAAGAGCTCTTCCCTATCCTGTAAATTATAAAGATTATCCTCAAGACGATAATATTTAACTAAGGCTTGGCCGAATTTCTTGGTCTCCATTTTATGAGTTACACCCAGACCGGTGCCTCTTTTTTCATACCAGTCAAAATGCAGTTTTCCCTTATTTTGCCCATTTAAGTTGTAGCGGTAACGGGTTAGAAGAAAATAACCCCACTCTTTGTTTTTTCCCGGAACCAACTCTATAGGAAAGCTTTTATCTTTTAAAGATTGTGTAAAGTAAGGAATATAGAAAACCGGCACGTTACCAACCCTTAAAACCATATTTTTTGCTACAATTTTATCTCCCGGATAAATAGTAACTCTTTTTGCAGTCAAACGATAATGCGGTTGGGTTAAATCACAAGTGGTTACATAGCCATTAGTTAAAACATAGCGGTCTTCGCCCTGTTTTTCAGACCCTTCGGATTCACCGTAAATTGGCGGGTCTTGTATGCGAATTTTTTCCATTGTGGCAACAAGGGTATTAAAATCATAAACAACATTTTCACCGGTTAAAACAGTACCATCTCTTATTATTACTACATCACCTTTAAGAACAGCTGTATTGTTGGCAGCATCATAATCTATTTCATTACAAGATAGATCTACTTTTTTATACTTAATCTTTACATTACCTTTAGCCGTCATTCTGGATTCACCCTGAAAATAATTAATCTCATCACCATCAATAATAACCGGAATTTTCTTTTCTTCGCAAAAACCCAAAAGAGATTGCAGTAAAGCCAGAAGACAGCAGCTAAAAAAGAATAAACTTTTAAAGGCCTTTAAGCAGTATCTTGATTTGTTATCGATTATCATAAACAGCTTATTTGACTAAAGATGTTTTTAGCTTTTCCCAATCATCGCTGAATCGCTTTATTCCAATATCAGTTAAGGGGTGCTTCATCAGCTTCTCAATGACTGAAAGCGGAACCGTAGCAACATCGGCTCCTATACGGGCTGCCTCTACAAAATGAAGCGGATGCCGTATGGAAGCAACTAATATTTGAGTTTCAATACCATAGTTATCATATATTACCCTTATATCTTCAATCAAATTCATACCTTCAGTTGAAATATCATCTAAACGGCCTACAAAAGGCGATACATAAGTTGCTCCGGCCTTTGCGACTAATAAAGCCTGGCTGGGAGAAAAACAAAGAGTTAAATTAGTCTTTATCCCGGAAGCTGATAATTCTTTTGTTGTCTTAAGGCCATCAATAGTGCAAGGAACCTTTATTACAATATTAGAAGATATCTGAGCAAGCTCTTTAGCTTCGGCAAGCATACCTTCAGCATCTAAAGAAGTAACTTCGGCACTTACAGGACCTTTAACTATTTCACAGATTTTTTTAAATTGGACCATGGGTTCTTCTTTCTCTTTAGATAAAAGAGTTGGGTTTGTAGTGACTCCGTCTAAGACTCCGTAAGAGTTTGCTTTTTTTATTTCATCTAAATTTGCAGTATCAATAAACAACTTCACTGTTTCCTCCTTATAACATAAGATCAAACACTGGCTAATTTATCTTTAACCAGAAGAGCTGAACCAATTATTCCGGGGTTATTTAATTTTGCTTTTAAGAGTTTGAGTCCTTTTAAATTAGGCCACATAGAATTTTCTTTTATGGTTTTTAAGACTAGTGGTTTAAATAACTTAAAAGCTCCGGAAACTCCTCCGCCAAGTATTATTGCTTTTGGGTTAAAAAGATTAATCATTCCTGATAAAAATTTTCCCAAATGAAAGGAAAACTCTCCCCAGACAATTAGAGCAGCTCGTTCTCCTTTTAAAGCTCTCTGGAAAATATATTCAACATCAAAATTCTTATGCTTAGTTGATTTTAATTGTTTATACCTACGCAAGAGACGCTTGTTGCCGGTATATGTCTCAATACACCCTCTTGACCCGCAAGCGCACTTCTGCCCAGCTAAAGCAATAGGAACGTGCCCTAATTCCTGGGCGCTTATTTCAGTATTTAGGAGCTCGCCGTCAATAACAACTGCTCCCCCCAGGCCTGTACCTAAGGTTAAGCAGATAGCCGGCGATAGCCCTTTGGCAGCGCCAAAACGACTCTCAGCCAAAGCAAACATATTAGCATCATTGTCAATGAAAACAGGGATTTTTAGCTCTTTTCTTAAAACTCTTCCTAAAGGGTAATTTTCCCAACCCCTGACATTAGGAAGATAGTAAATAAAACCTTTTTTTGTATCAACTATACCAGGAGCACCTATACCAACGCCTGATATTGAAAATTCCTTCAATTCCTTGATTAATCTCTTAAGTTCTTGAATGAAAACTTCTTTTTGTCTTAAATTTTTGGAAGTAAAGGTAAGCTTTTTTTCTATTTTCCCCCGATAATTTACTACTCCAGCTTTTATATACGTACCTCCCCAATCGATACCTAAAACTGCTTTCATAAAGTTATTTTAACGGCTAATCCTATATTTTCAACTAATATATTTATAATTATATATTATTTAGGAGGCCTAAACTGTCAATATCTGCCATAGAATACAGATTCTGGGATAAACCTTCTATTCATACAGGAATAAGATCGGGAAGGTAAGACTCATCAAGGTTCTAAAGAAAACCATCGGGAGGGCGGGCTTCTCAATGAGACTTTCCCGATTGAAAATCGGGATTAGTCGAATTAGTCCCGAACTAAATTCTATTCTGGTTCGGGAGAACCCTTCCCCTTACAATATAATTGATCGGGGCGAGTGGACTTGAACCACCGGCCTCAGCGTCCCGAACGCAGTGCTCTAGCCAAACTGAGCCACGCCCCGAGTA
>CAJXAF010000086.1 GCA_913050175.1 uncultured bacterium | reverse complement strand
CCAGATGCCTTTAAGCTCTAATTGATATTTTTCCTTAGAAAAACTAAGTTTTGTCTGTTTTAACTTAAAAAATAGTGAATCTGAATTAACCGAAAGTATTTTTCCCTTAAAAACCAAACTATAGGGTTTATTTTTGTCTTCTTCTACATCTAAAACTAAGTCATAATTCTTATTAAGTTTCCACTGCCCCTTAAAAGAAACTTTTTTAGGTAAGTCCTGGCGAAGCCTCCAAGAATTACGCTCGTTTAATTTAAATTCTAATGTATTGTCTTTATTGATTAAAAATTTTCCCTTAAGAGGAGTTAGTTCTTTAGACTTTGAAGCCTGCAAGTTTAAATTATTATTTTTATCAATTAAGTATTTTTTCTCTTTTTTCATTGGTCTTAATCTTGTAATAAATTAATTATTTTATCAATTAATTCCGAGTTGGCAGAACATAAAAATCCGGGGTTTCTTAAAGATTCTTTGTTGTAGAGAAAGTCTTTAGCCTCTAAATCTACCATCTTTGCTCCGGCGGCTTCAGCTAAAGCTTGACCGGCAGCTGTATCCCACTCCATAGTCGGCCCACTTCGAAAATAGATATCAGCTTTTCCTTTAGCAAGATAACAGAATTTAAGCGAGCTGCCGACATGTAAATCTTCTGTGTCTCCCAGACTTTTTAATACCTTCTCTTCTTTGTCCCCGGAATGAGAACGGCTCCTGGTAATAAAAATTTTATCAGTTATTTGGCTTCGAGCTGATATAGGAATTATTTTTTCATCCTTACTTCTTAAAAAAGCTCCTTTGTTTTTTAAGCCAAAATAAATTTCTCCTGACACCGGAGCCATTATAAAACCAGAAACCGGCTTGTTACCTTTAATCAAAGCTATATTAATGGTGAATTCATTATTTTTCTGGATAAATTCCTTAGTCCCGTCTAAGGGGTCAACCAACCAAAAGTAATCCCACCTCTTTCGCTCAGCAAAAGGTATTTCCTTGCTTTCTTCAGATAAAATTGGAATCTTACCGAAAATCTTAGACAGGCCCTCTACAACAATATTATGAGATAAAATGTCAGCCTCTGTTAAAGGGCTTTTATCTTCTTTAATCCTAACATTAAAATCTTTACTGCTGTATACTGATAGTATTTTTTCTGTAGCAGATATAAGAATAGTGATAATTCTATCTACATTACTTTGGGTTAATTGCATGCCTCTTATTTAAAAAGCCTTAGGCTGAGATATATTTTCCATCAATAAGATAGTCAATTATCTTCCCGGCGCTTTCTTGTTTAGTTTGATTATCTGTCTTTATAATAAGCTCAGCTGCTTGGGGCACTTCATAGGGGGCAGATACTCCAGTAAAACCTTTAATCTCTCCCGAACGGGCTTTCTTATATAATCCTTTGGGATCTCTTTTCTCACAAAGATCCAAATTCGTGTCAACGAAGACTTCAATAAAATCTCCCTTTTCAAATAAGCTTCTTGCCTTATTCCGATCTTTTTTATAGGGAGAAATAAAAGCTGTTATTGTTATTAATCCGGCATCAACAAACAATTTAGCGACTTCGCCTATTCTTCTTATATTCTCCTCCCTGTCCTCAGGAGAAAATCCTAAGTTTTTGTTCAAACCATGTCTTACATTATCACCATCAAGAACATAAACATTGTAGCCTCTTTCAAAAAGAAGAGCCTGGAGCTCAACAGCTATGGTAGATTTACCAGAAGAAGGCAAACCGGTTAACCAGATAGCTGCACCTTTATGCTTATTACGGGCTTCTCTGTCTTTTTTTAAGACTCCCGACTGATGCCAGGTTATATTTTTACTCTTAATCTCTTCAGACCCAGCACTCTTAGTATAAAAATCAATAAGAATATCTGATACTGGTTTTCGCATTATTCTCTCATCAATTTTTTCATTACTGGCCAGTTGTTTACGTAGTTCTTTTCCTGAAATTGAAACTGGATGATAGCCTTTATCTTTGTAATCACTGATTAAGCCGACTCGGTTAATTTCTTCAAAAAATGAAGCAAAACCAACCTTAACTGGTTTAATTAGAAGTTGTCCTGATAAATTTTCAAATTTTTCATGGGCATCAAAATCTCCCCAGACAGCTTCTCCTGTATCAAAAGGAGCATCAGCATGTTTTCTGCCGATAACAATATCTGTAAAACCATAATTTTGTCTATAAATAGCGTGCATTATGGCTTCTTTGGGTCCGGCATAAAACATCTTCATATCCAGTCCAACTAAAATTAACTGGCTAGCTATATCGTAGTTTTTAGTCTTCCAAAAATCACTATCCTTATCACCTAAACCTATTACCTTCTCTCTTATTAAAGCTTCATAAGTTGCCATTCTAACATGAGCCGGAACATCATCTTTTTTTGTAGAGCCCACCAAAGGATTTAAAACCAGTCCCGAAAAAAATCCCTCTTTGCTTAATTTTTCCAAAGCATAAACCATAGCATATTCATGGGCCCGATGAAGAGCATTTCTTGTTTGAAAACCAATTATCCTTTGCCAGTTACGATTTTTAAATAAAGCTCTTGTTTGCAAAGGAGAAAGCATATACTTACCATAAAGAGAGTGATCTATACTTTCAAAAGCCCAAATCTCCCCACCCAAAAGATAATCCCTTTGGTCATCATTGACTATGCGCGGGCCGGGGTGGTCTGTTCTTTCTGTCTGATAAACTCCTTTGTTGTAGGAAACTTTATCAAATTTATAAATATCATTAATTTTTAATATTCCAACTAGCAACCCCCGGGAATCTTTAACAAAAATTGTCTCTCCGATTTCCAATTCTTTAGCTTTGCTTTCTGTAATAGGAAAAGCAATTGGTATAGTCCAGGCAAATTTTTTATTGTTTCTCTCAATATATTCTTTTTCTAAAACACTGTTAAATTCATCTCCTGCCATTGGTCCGGTTAAAGGAGAAAGGGCTCCATCAGCAATTCTATAGAATACTGAAAGGTCAGCATCACTAATCTGATAAATTTTTAAATTATTATTTTCCTTAATAAAAGACTCTTTTTCAATAGCAGGTATAATGCGATTAATCAATCCGCAGCCCCCGTGTGCTGTCAATATAGTATCTTTTTGCATGCCATCTTCTCCTTTAAGTAAAGTGTCCATATTATGATAAATTACAAATTGTTAAACGAGAAACTTATTTTGATTAAGGTAATCTAATACCCTATTTACACAATCGTCCAAAGAAAGCGACTCTATACTAAGAGTTATTTCAGGATCTTTAGGTTCTTGGTAAGGATCATTTACCCCGGTAAAATTCTTAATCAACCCGCTCTTTGCGCGTTTATACAAACCCTTTTTATCGTATTTTTCACAAATATTAGCAGGCGTATTAATATACACTTCAATAAAATTCTGACAAATCCCCCGGACAAAATCTCTTGCCTCTATATAGGGTGATACAAATGAAGCTACAACAATAACTTTATTTTTCTCAAGAATACTAGATAAGAGACCCACTCTTTTTATATGGCTATCGCGTTCAAGCTTACTAAATCCCTCATCAGGAAAAAGTTGTCTAACTTTATCGCCATACAACCTTTCTAAAGTATAGGCACGTTTAAGAAGCTTTTTGGTTAGAGCATTTGCAATTGTGGTCTTGCCTGAAGAAGGAAGGCCGGTAAACCAGATAACAAAAGGCTTAATTTCTTTTCTGCCAATGTTTACTTTATCCCAAAGTCGTTCATGAAAAAAGTAGAGCAAAATTTTTGCTACCACCTCAATAGAACCTATAGTAATTGCAATCGTTAATTCACCGGTAAAAATAAATACCAAAGTAGCAGTTGTTAAAGTCGCCAGGACTCTCCAAGAAAATGTCTTAATAATAGATCTTGCTTTTGTTTCTTTAAACATCTTTGTATGAGTTAACTTACTTAAAAAATTGACAAATCTTTTTTGTAATATAATCAGCTTGCGAGCTTTTTAAAAAAGGGCCTATGGGTAAACTTAATACTTCTTTGCAAGCTCGTTTCGAATTTTCTAAATTACCAATTATTTTAGCCGCTTTAAATATTTTCATCTTACTAATTAAGTGTGGGTAGTAAACTCTTGCAGCAACGCCGGCTTTGGTTAAAAACTTAAGCAACTGATCTCTTTTTTTAGGTACCCTGATAGTATAAACTCCATAAACATGGCTACTATTTTTTGGCAAATAAGGAGTCTCGATCATCGGTAATTTAGTGAGTACACTATTATATTTTTGAGCAACTTTTTTTCTTTGAGCATTAAATTTATCGATATGCTTTAATTTAGATAAAAGAACTGCTGCCTGGATTGAGTCCAGGCGGGAATTATACCCTAAAAAAACAGCTTTATTTGCCCCATCCTGACCATGATTACGCAATACTCTTAAGATTTTAGCTATTTGCCTATTATTAGTTGTAATACAGCCGGCATCACCAAATGAACCTAAGTTCTTTGAAGGGAAGAAACTAAAAGCCGAGCAGATACCAGATGAGCCTAGCTTCTTACCATTGTATTTTGCACCAAACCCTTGAGCAC
>CAJXAF010000085.1 GCA_913050175.1 uncultured bacterium | reverse complement strand
CCTTATCAAGCTGAATGTTCACAAGGGTCATTACAAGCCATATATGAATACCAAAGTTACATATGTAATTTAACCGGCATGGATATATCCAATGCTTCTTTATTGGACGGAGCTTCAGCTACGGCCGAGGCAGTGCTTATGAGTTTACGGATAAGTGGAAAGAATAAAATTTTTGTTAGTCAAAATGTACATCCCGAATATCTTAGCACTCTTAAGACTTATTTAAGCGGAATAGATTGTCAGATCCAAGAGGTCCCAATAGATAAAGACGGTTTAACCAATATTAATTTTTTAAAAAGAAATCTTGGTAATCAGACCGCTTGCTGTCTCATCCAGAGCCCTAACTTTTTTGGCTTAATAGAAAATATTAAAGAGGTTGCAAAAATAGCAAAAGAAAAAGGAGCACTTACTGTTTTAGTTACCAATCCTTTATCTTTGGCAATCTTTAAAGAACCATCTTGCCTGGGAGTTGATATTGTTTGCGGTGATGGTCAGCCTTTGGGCGGTAGCTTATCTCTGGGAGGGCCGTCATTTGGTTTTATAGCCTCAGTCTATGCTTATTTGCGTCAGTTGCCAGGTAGAATTGTCGGTCGCAGTCTTGATTCAAAAGAAAAAACTGCCTTCTGTCTTACACTCCAGGCGCGAGAGCAACATATACGCCGTCAGAATGCAACTAGCAATATCTGTTCAAACCAGTCATTAAATGTAATTGCAGCTACGATTTATCTGGCTCTCATGGGCCAAAACGGCTTAGAGGCTGTTTCAAAAAGTTGTTTAATGAATACACAGTACCTTTATCAACGTCTAAAAGAAGTCAGAGGCGTAAGTATTCCTTATGGCCCGAGAGTATTTAATGAATTCCTTTGGCAGGTTGAAAGGGCTGATTTAATCTTAAAAAAACTCTATGAAAAAAATATAATTGCCGGGTATTTTATCGACGATACTTGCCAAGACCGTCTAAGCGGGATTTTGAGTTGTTGTACCGAGAAAAAAACAAGAGATGATATTGATAGTTTTGTAAGTACCCTGGCTTCGATTTTACGCGAACAATAATTAGGAAAATTTATGGATCAAATACCAAACCAAGACAACTTAAAAGATAAAGACAGTTTGTCAGCTGATTCAGGCCAGAGCCAGGATTTTTCTGAAAAGGAAAGTTATGAGCAGGAATACCTAATTGAACAAAAAAGGATTCTTGATCAAAAAGAAAAGGATTTGCAATCCAAGCTAGATGAATTGCAGCAAAACAATCAAGCTTTGGAAGCAAGAGAGCTCAAACTTAATCAGAAAATCCAGAATTTACAAGACAGAGAAGATAACTTAAGGCAACAGCTTTTAGAACTTAAAAATAAACAACAATTACTCGAGGATAAGTTAAAAAAAGAATCAGAAAAAAAAGATAACCTTTGCCAAGCCTTAATATTTGAGAAGGGTCAAGCTAAACTGAGATCTTCCTATGTGGATCAATCGGGAAATTCTTTAAAGGAGTGTTACGATGTTTTCTCTAAAGATATGTTCCGATCTAAGTTAGATCTGCCTAATCTAGGAGAATTAGAGGTCATAAGACACTTTAACTGCTTATCAAAACTTAATTTTTCTGTTGATACCAACTTCTACCCTCTTGGTTCCTGCACCATGAAGTATAGCCCTAAGATAAATGATTACTTGGCAGGTTTGGACGGCTTTAGTAATATCCACCCCTACCAAGACCAAAAGGATATTCAGGGAGCCCTTAAACTTATCTATTCGCTCGGTCAACTCCTTTCTAAGATTACTGGCATGGAGAGATTTAGTCTTCAACCATCCAGCGGAGCCCAGGGAGAGTTATGTGGCCTGCTGATGATAAAAAAGTTTCATCAATCAAGGGGAAACAACAAGACAACTGTAATTATTCCTGACTCTGCACATGGCACCAACCCGGCAACAGTTTCGATGTGTGGCTTTAAAACCTTAGTAGTAAAAAGCGATGCTAAAGGCTTAGTGGATATAGATGCTCTAAAGAGCTTAGTTGATGACCAAACAGCGGCTATTATGCTTACTAACCCTAATACTTTAGGTTTATTTGAGGAAAATATCTCTGATATTAAGGATATTGTTCATAAGAACGGCGGTCTTCTTTACTATGATGGCGCTAACTTTAACCCCCTCTTAGGAATTACAAATCCAGCCCTAATGGGTTTTGATGTTGTTCACCTTAATTTACATAAGACCTTTTCAACTCCTCATGGTTGTGGGGGGCCGGGAGCCGGTGTGGTTGGGGTTGGAAAAAAACTTTTAGAATATTTGCCTACTCCTTTAGTCCTCGAGAAAAATGGCGAATATTATTTTGATTATGACTTAAAACATTCAATCGGTAGGCTGAGAAGTTTCTATGGAAATTTTGGTGTTTTAGTCAGAGCTTATGCTTATATTTTACGTTTAGGTAAAGAAGGCCTTTTACGGGTAGCTCTTAATTCAGTCTTAAATGCTAACTACATAAGGACAAGCCTAAAAGATTATTACCAAGTTCCTTTCCCCGGAGTCTGCATGCATGAAGTAGTTTTTTCCTGTAGTAAACAAGCAGAGCGGGGCGCTTTAGCCCTAGACATCGCTAAGCGGCTTATTGATTATGATATGCATCCGCCTACTATGTATTTTCCTTTAATTGTAAAAGAAGCACTCATGGTTGAACCTACAGAGACAGAGAGCAAAGAAACTCTTGATTATTTCATTGCCACAATGAAGAAAATTGATAAGGAAATAGATACTGATATAGATAATCTAAAAAAGTCACCTCTTACTACTTGCGTAGGAAGAGTTGATGAAGTTAAAGCTGCAAGAACCCCTGATTTAAATTTCTTTTTTTCCGATAAGAAAAAGTAATTCTTAATAATCTTTTCTTCAATTAATGAATAAAACCTGGCGAATTATTATTGACGGTAAGGGCAACGGCTTAGAGAACATGGCTGTTGATGAGGCTCTTTATGATATCTATAGCCAGCAGAGGATACCAACTCTTAGGTTATACGGCTGGGATGAGCCCTTTGTTTCTTTAGGCTATAATCAGAAAGTTGACCAGGTTCTATTCTCTTCTGACCGCCTTGGTTTTGTTCGCCGGATAACCGGCGGCAGCGCAATTCTTCATGATCAGGAATTAACTTATAGCATAATTTGTTCGCAATCCGACCTTGGTTTATCAGCCAAAGTAAAAGAAGCTTATCAGAAGCTATGTAGTTTTCTTGTTGAATTTTATAGAAATTTAGGGCTAAAAGCTGATTTCGCCAAAGATATTTCTAAAGAGATCTTAGGAGTATATGCAAACTCATGCTTTTCTAATTGGCAGGACTTTGACATTCTTATTGCCAATAAAAAAATAGGCGGCAATGCCCAGAGACGAAGAAAAGAAATAATTTTTCAACACGGTAGCATTCCTCAGGTCATTAATTTTCAACTTTTAAAGAAAACAATACGCTCAAGCAGCAAGGCAAGTGAGAAAGCAACTTGTCTAAACGTTCTTTTAAGTAAAAATACTGAATTTGAAGTTTTGCAATCTCAGCTTATTAAGAGTTTTAAAGATGTTTTTTTGGTTGATACATACCAAGGGCACCTGTCTCGACCAGAACTAGCCAGAAAAGATTTTTTATTAGCAAATAGATACAAAGATATAGCCTGGAACTTTAAAGATGAAAAAGCCATACTGGTTTAATAAGAAAATAAATTTGTCAGAAGATTCAAAGATGAAAACCATGCTGAGGGGTCTTAAACTGCATACAGTATGCGAAGAGTCATTATGTCCCAATATATCAGAGTGCTTTAATAATAAAGTGGCTACTTTTATGATTTTAGGCAGTATATGTACACGAAAATGCAGTTTTTGTAGTGTTAGCCGGGGGGAGACTAAAACAGTCGATTACAACGAGCCAAAGAGAATTAGTCAGGCAGTAGCTAAACTTAATCTGAAATATGTTGTTATTACTTCACCAACCAGAGATGACTTAAGTGACTGTGGCCTAGAAATCTATTTAAAAACTGTAAAAGAAATAAAAAATCTTTCTTCTTCCATAGTCGTAGAGTTACTAATACCTGATTTTCTGGCTAGAGTTGATTTATTAAAGGAAATAGCGACTTGCGGTGCAGATGTAATTTCTCATAATTTAGAAACATGTCCCTCTTTATATAAGGAGGTAAGAAAAGGCGCCAATTACCAGAGGTCACTTGAAGTTTTAAGTATCATAAAGCAGGTAAGCAAAGGTATATATACTAAATCAGGCCTTATCTTAGGGTTGGGAGAAAAGACTCAGGAAATCAAAGAGGTTTTAGGTGATTTGGACAAAGTTAATTGCGATTTTATTACTATAGGCCAATATTTACCGCCTTCATTAAAGCATTACCCCTTAAAAGAGTATATTCATCCGGAAAAATTTGATTTTTATAAAAATGAGGCCAATAAGTTAGGATTTAAAGGGGTTATGAGCCAGCCTTATGTGCGTTCATCGTACTTAGCCCACTCTTTTTATGAAAGCCGCCTGTTTCTAGTTTAAGCTTTAGAGCCGGATAATTTGCCCAGGATATTTTT
>CAJXAF010000084.1 GCA_913050175.1 uncultured bacterium | reverse complement strand
TTGTAATCAAACTAAAAAAAATGATAAGAAGTGCAGTGTTTGTAAGGACAAAGGCTGGCTTGAAATTTTAGGCTGTGGTATGATCCACCCCAAGATCTTAGAGGCTTGTGGTATAGATTCTAAAGAGTATAGAGGTTTTGCTTTTGGTATGGGAGTTGAGCGCATAGCTATGCTTAAATATGGCATAGATGACATAAGGCTTTTTTATGATAATGACTCCAGATTCTTAGAACAGTTTTAAATAATTATGAGATTTAGTTTAAATTTTGTAAAAGAGTTTTTAGATTTAGATATCAGAGCCAAAGACCTGGCCCAATCTTTAACTATGGCTGGAATGGAAGTTGAGTATTTAGAAAAAGTCGCCTCTGACTGGATATTTGATATAGAAGTAACGACTAACCGCTATGATTGGCTTTCGGTTGTTGGTGTTTCCAAAGAAATAGCCGCAGTAACCGGTAGAAATTTTAAGTTAAAAACCCCTCACTCCTTTAAAAAACCCATACTTAAGGAAAAAAATATCGTTATTAAAGATAAAAAAGACTGCCCTTATTATATTGGCAGGCTTATAAGGAATGTAAATCTAAAGGCAACTCCTCTAACCATTAAGGACTTAGTCACCAATTGCGGTATCAGTAGTATTAATAATGTGGTCGATATTACTAACTACTGTATGCTTAAGTGGGGAAATCCTTTGCATGTTTTTGATGCTGACAAGATAGAAGGTGATATTTGTATCCGCCGGGCAAATAAAAACGAGACTTTTTTAGGCATTGATGAGAAAAACAGAGTTTTAACTAGTGAGAATTTAGTTATTGCTGATAGTAAAAAAATTATAGCTTTAGCCGGTGTGATGGGGGCAAAAAACACAGAAGTATCAAAAAGCACAAGAAATATTTTTCTAGAAGCAGCTATTTTTTCACCACTAGTAGTTAGGCGTTCAAGAAGAGCCGCTGGTCTTGATACTGAATCTTCCTATCGCTTTGAGCGAAGAGTAAGCTCTGAGTACTTAGAATACGCCTCTTGCGAGGCTATGAGCCTAATAATAAAAGAGAGTAAAGCCGCTGACTTTGCCGGATTTAAGGCTGTTGGTAAGGTTGAAACGATTAAAAACAAAGAAATTAAAATAAGTATTCTGGAGTTAAATGATTATTTAGGGGCGGAATTTAAGAAAGTTAAGGTTAAGCAGATTTTAAAAAACCTCGGCTGCCGTCTAAAGGAACCAAGTAAAGATAGTTTAACAGTTTTTGCCCCAAGTGAGCGTTTTGATTTAGAAGAAGCTGTAGACATATATGAGGAGTTAGCAAGGATCTATGGCTATGATAAGATAAAACCTCAAATACCATCCTTAGCCGCACTTTTAGGTGAAGATTTAGCAAAAGATAGCCGACGTAAGAGTTATCACCTTAAAAATAACTTACGAAAACACTTAACTCTCTATAAATTCAAGGAGATAATTACCTTTAGCTTGGAAAATAGTCAGCAACAAAAGAGTTGTGGTTTCGAGGATACAATAAGTATTTTAAATCCCCTCCGTAGTCAGGAAAATTCTTTACGTTCCAGTCTGCTTTTGGGGATGCTTAAGACTATCCAGTATAATTTAAATCGTAATCAGAAAAATATTAATTTTTATGAAATAGCAGATATCTACAATAAAACAAAACAAGGTTTTTTAGAGTCTTCCGTTCTTTCTTTAGGCTCAAGCGGTTGCCAGGATGAGTTTTTCTATTTAAAAGGAAGCGTTTCAGAGGTTTTAAAATTCTTCAATATCAACAAGTTCACTTTCAAAGAAGGTAAGAGCAGCTATTTAAGAGATTGCTTGGCAATTGTAGTTAACGGAAAAGAAGTTGGCGTTTTAGGAAGGGTTTCAACTGATATTTGCCGGATCTTTGACCTTAAAAAAGATACTTTTTTTGCCCAGATGGACTTGGAAGCATTGTTAGTTTTGAGCCAGGAAAAAAAGTATAAACCTTTTAGTGCCTTTCCGGCAATATCACGGGATATCAGCATTATTTTAAAGAACGATCTTTATTTTAAAGCAATCGAAAGAGTGATTAAGGAAAAAAGCAATTATCTCTTTGGCTTAAAGATAGTCGATACCTACAAAGGTAAAGATATACCGGCCAATTCTCAAGCCTTTACTTTGCGTATTTTTTATCAATCTCAAAGCAAAACCTTAACCGCCAGTGAGGTTGACGGGTTCCATAATGCAATAAGGGAGGCCTTAAGCAGAACCGATGGCGTTCGTTTACGCTGAAGAACTCTTATTGTAATTACTCAATATTTTAGTGAAAACGATTACGGAAACGCTGCTAGCTTCCTTGAAAGCCAGGGTTTAAAAGTGTTATACTCTAAGGAAAGAAACCCTGCCTGTCTCGTTAACAGGTAAATGCGCTACAGCCAATATCCTAAGCAGGGAGCTAAATTATCCTTTTTGTCAAGGCAATAGGGATGCGGTACCCACTTATAAGCGAAACGACTGATAGCGGTCATCCTGCAGCGGACCCACGGTGGGGTTTTTTTATGTATTGTTAAGGCTGTAATTAGATCTCCCACCAAAAAACAATTTAAATTACTCAAAAATGTCCAAC
The DNA here is from genome assembly GCA_913050175.1 of uncultured bacterium. Lineage (GTDB taxonomy): Bacteria > Omnitrophota > Gorgyraeia > Duberdicusellales > 4484-171 > JAFGHG01. Next base: position 2,102 of record CAJXAF010000084.1, on the reverse strand, counting down.
CAAGACAAACCTTTAGCTGTTAGGCTCAGGCCTCAAAATTTAGATGATATAGTAGGTCAAGCCCACGTTCTTGGCCACGGCAAGATCCTAAGAAGAGCAATCCAGTCTAAAATGATTTCATCAATTATGCTTTCCGGGCCAGCTGGCTGCGGTAAAACAAGTCTGGGTTTTATAGTTGCTAAGGAGTTGGGAGCGGATTTCGAGTATATCAATGCAGCTTTTTCTTCAGTGGCTTCAGTAAAAAAAATCCTTTTTGCCTCAAGAAAAAAACTTAAAGTAGATAATAAGAAAACCGCTCTTTTTATCGACGAAATACATCGTTTCAATAAACTACAGCAAGAATCATTGGTTCCCGATACTGAAGTTGGAAACATTGTTCTAATCGGGGCAACCATATATAATCCTCACTACTACCTTATTCCTTCACTAATTTCCCGTTCAGTTATTGCTAAATTTAACCCTTTATCTAAAGAAGAAATTATTACCTTACTTAAAAAAGCTTTAAAAGATAAAGAAAAAGGCTTAGGTAATTATAGTTTGGAGATTACTAATAAAGCTTTAGAGTATATTGCAATTTGTGCAAACGGCGATGCCCGCAGCGCTCTGGGAGCTTTAGAAATGGGAGTTTTGAGTACCCCGATTAACAAAGGCGGTCTTATAGTCTTTAATTTAGAAGTAGCTAAAGAGTGCATTCAGAAAAAATCTTTCTACGATAAAAAGGATAGTTACCACTACGATACCATATCAGCTTTTATAAAATCGTTAAGAGGAAGCAGTATAGACAGCGCTCTCTATTGGCTGGCAAAAATGTTAAAGTCAGGAGAAGATCCCCGTTTTATTGCCCGGCGTCTAGTTATTTTAGCTTCTGAGGATATTGGCAATGCTAATCCTTTTGCCTTAGTTTTAGCTACGAGCTGTTTTAAGGCAGTTGAGTTTATTGGTTTGCCTGAGGCCAGGCTTATTTTAGCTCAGACAGTTATTTATTTGGCGTCTTCTCCTAAATCCAATTCAGCTTATCTGGCTATTGAAAATGCAACTAAGGACTTAGAAAATCAGGAGACCAAAGAGGTACCGGCACATATTAAAACTCATTCGAAAGACTATATTTATCCCCATGATTTTGGCGGTTGTGTTAAGCAGGAGTATGGGGCCTCAAAGAGGTATTATTTTCCCAAGGAGATTGGTGAAGAAAAGAAGATAAAAGATTTCCTTGATACTTTAAAAAAGGCTTAGAAAATATAGGTTTAATAATAGTTTTTCTTGTCATTTTTTTTGATTATGGTAGATTATCTTACGATATTAAATAAGGAAAATTCATGATTAAAGAGATCACAGCCCCTAAATTAAAAAATCCGGTTTTCATAGCTGCTTGGCCAGGCATGGGTGAAGTTGCCTATCGGAGCGCTATGTTTTTAAAAGAAGTTTTAAGCTTTAAAATGTTTGCTAAACTGGAAGCCCAGGAATTTTTCAAGCCGGCAGCTGTTTTTGTGGATAATGGTGTTGTTAATAATCCTAAGGTACCAGCCGGCATCTTCTACTATTGCCAGGGCAAGAATACTCCCGATATAATTCTTTTTCTCGGCGACGCTCAACCACCGCTTGAGTACGCTCAAACTATTTCTTTAGCTATTATAAATTTTGTTAAAAAATATAAAGCTAAATTTGTCTTTACTTTTGCGGCAAAACCAGAGGCAACCGACCATAAGAGTGATTCTAAAATTTGGGTTGCTGGGACATCTGAAACTATAGTTTCAACTTTTAAAGAATTAGGAGTAGAAGTTTTAAAAGATGGCCAGATTTCCGGGCTTAACGGAATTATTCTTGGTGTGGCCAAAGAGAAAAAAATGCAGGGGGTCTGCATTCTCGGAGAAATCCCTTTTTATACTGTGCAAATTGAAAATCCTAAAGCTATTGCTAAAATTTTAGAAATTCTGGCTAAATTTCTTAAGATAGATTTGAATTTATCTTCTATCGTTGAACGAAGTAAATTTATTGAAGTAGAGATAGACAAGTTAATTACTTACTTAAAAGGGGAAGCAGCACCTAATGGGCCGTCTCCTCTTAGTGAGGATGATATAGATAAGATAAAAAAAGATCTGGCA
>CAJXAF010000083.1 GCA_913050175.1 uncultured bacterium | reverse complement strand
TTTATTTTACTAGGGGAAATACTGTGAGCCCTGCCATGACGCGGCAAAAAGGCTACTTCAATATCATTTAATTTACAAAGTTTATATGAATCTGAAGGGTCGCCAAAAGGGGTATCCAGCTTGATATCCTCAATCAACTCGATACCCTCTAAGTCATACAAACCGCTTCCGCCGATAATTCCTAATCTTGCCATTTAATCTTCTCCTAAGTTTTACTGACAGTTTTCGAAAGCTCTTTAGCCCGGAACGAAGCTTTAGTGACTACCTTGTGTATGGTAGACTTGGTGCTTTCCTTTTTGAAAATACCTAGCCCTGCCTCAGTCGTCCCTTTTTTTGAAGTTACGCTGGCTAGCAATTTTGAAAAATCACTCCCAGAAGATTTAGCTAACTTTACTGATCCGGAAAAAACAGCTAAAACAATCTTTTTAGCTACTTTTTTACTAAAGCCGAGTCTAATTGCTGATGCAAAAAGTGAATCCATAAAAAAGTATACATAACCTGGTCCGGAACCTGAGATAGCAGTTACTTTGTTTAGCCAGGCCTCAGTAATAACTTCAGTTTCGCCCAATAAGGAAAAAATTCTTAAAGAATGTTTTAGTTGAGCCCGGCTTACAAATTTATTTTTGGAAATAAATGATAACGACTCCCCAACCGTAGCAGCTATATTAGGCATAGCCCTGATGATGCTAACTCCGGGCAGATACTTTTGAAAAAATTTTATCTCCAGACCAGCTGCTATAGATATAAAAAGGGGCTTTTTTTTGATAATCAATCTAGCTTGTGTTTTTAGAAAGCTAGAAATTTCCTGAGGTTTTATGGCTAAAATCAATATATCAGAACCAGAAATTACTTTCCCAGGAGTATTGGCAAGTTTTCCTTTCCTAATTTTAGAGGTCTTCTTTCTATCAATATCATAGGCAAGCAAAGAAAAAGTATTAGAACTCAATAGAGCTTTATAGATAGCAGCTCCCATGTTTCCTAATCCAATAATTCCAACTTTTTGCTTTATCTTCATAAATTTGTTTAAATTATCATAAATTGATAATAGTGTCAACGAAAACATGGATTAGGAAGTATTTTAATATATATATTAAAATATATGTACTTTATAATAAAGATTTGATAAAATATACTAATATCATTTTAAAGGAGGTTTTATGAAGATTTTATCTAAAATTATTTCGCTTTGCCTATGTTGTTTTCTTTTACTCACAACTGCTAATATTAATGCCTTCGCCGGAGCATTCCTCAGAAAGAAAACTCACTCCAAAGAAGAGAAAGCTTTTATCGAAAAACAAATATCCCCAGAAAATAAGGATTTTTTAGATAAGTTAAGCAGAGCCTTTACTGATTTGGCAAAACTAAACCAGAATTCGCTATATATTTTCCAGGCAATAACTGCAAAAGAAAGCAATGCCGGAGATACAGCTATTCGTTTAGAAAAGCAAGCTAGGCGTTCATGGGCAAAAATTAAGTGTAGAAAATGTCCAAAAAATACCCTTAGTTCTTTTTTTCAAACAAAACTCCCCAATGAGGCTGGCTTGCAAAAATCACTCGATCGTTTAATAGCTGACTATGCCAAATGCAGTAATATTGAAAAACATTTAAACCTCCATTTTAAGAACAGTCCCACCACTTCTGCGGCTTATCGCTTTTTCAAAATTCGACTAGAATTTTTTGAAAAAGCCCATGGCAAAAGTATTGAAGACGTTTTTAAAAATGTTATTAATACCTGTAACGAACTCTCAAAAGCAGCTAAAGCTCATCAGATGAATGCTATGCAAAACATAATCCTGGCAAACATCTCTGACTTTAAGGACTTAGACTTGATTCTTCATGATAATATTCTCTCGCCAATGGAATCAACCAACCAAACCATGACTAATGAACTTCTTTTGTCCGGCTTAGAATTAGTTGCTAGAAATTTTCTCTTAAATGACAACTTCCTTAAAAGCTTAGAAAGCAAAATGCAAACTATTCAACAACCACGCCAAGCCAAGCTTGGCGACTTAGCGGCAATTTCAATCGATATCAACCTAACGAAAGAAATAAAAGTAAAAGATAGGGTGGCTATATTTTTCATAGTCCAAAATATTGGTGAATTAGCGATCGGGTCTTCGGTTGCAAAGATAACTTTTCCTGACGGAACAGTTAAAACAAAATCAATCCCTAAGTTAAAACCTCAGAAGGCATATAGGTTTCGCTTGCGATATAAGCTAAAGGCACGTGGTAAGAATGTCTTTAAAATAGCAGTTAACCACGATAATAAAGTTTCAGAAAGTGACTCTTCAAATAATCTAACTGAGCGCAGTTTAATCCTTCCCTAAACTTTGGGTTAGATTACTACACTTATAGTTTGGAAAAAGTATTGGCTGGCCTTAGGGTTAGTTAGAACCAAATGCCTGTTTAACGATGTCATCGTTATAAAAAAATGACCTTTTAGCGAGGTCTGAATCTTTTAAAAACAAATATGTAGGTATACCGGCAACGCTGAACTTCTGGGCTATATATGAATCTTCATCAAGAATTACCTGTGAATCAATCCCGGAATAATTCTTTTTAGAGTTAATAAATTTTTTCACTTTTGATTTAGGCTCACCGGTATTTACGAAGTAAATTTTAATGCCATCAAGGTTTGGTCTGGCTTTGACTAATTCATCGATTTCCGTTCGGCAATAAGGACACCAGGTAGCCCAAACAAATAATATTGTTTTTGGTGATGAAGTAAGCTCACTATAAGAGACGGATTCTCCGGAAAGAGTGGTAAATGACTGAGTGCCTGCAGAAATTGATAAGGAAAAAACACTAAGAGTGACTAAGACTAGAAGTGTCTTTAGGATAGAAGTGCGAAAAATTGTTTTAAATACCATATTCCAACTCCGATTATTATAAGCCCTAAGAAACATTTTATTATTATAAGCCATTTACCTTGTTTTGGCAACTTTCTTATTAAACTGCTAAATGTTCCGAGAATAATCAAAATTAAACCGTAGCCAAGCGAAAAAATAAACAGTGCTACTGCTGCGTATATAACATTTTTTTTGCTTGATATCAAATTCAAAATTGAAAAAAGGACTGGGAAATTACAGGGAATCATAGCAAACCCGCTAACAATTCCTAAGGCAAATAAAGACAAAAGTCCTTTTTTGGGATCAGGCTGGTGAGCAAAGGAAAGAAAAGGTATTTTTAAGTTGATCACACCCATAAAAGAGAGCCCTAAAACTATAAAAATAATCGCTAAGATAAAAGTAGTAATGGGGTTTATAAAAAAAGTACCTAAGAGTAGTCCGAAAAAGGCAGAAATAACACCAAGGATAGAGTAAATTGTGCAAATGCCTAAAACAAAAACAGAGCTCAGCAAAAATCCTTTGCTACGGCTAGCCTCAGAAGCTGAACCAACAATACCTAAAGTTATCGGTATTAAGGGATATATGCAAGGGGAAAAACTAGCTAAAAACCCAGCCAAGAAACTGACGAGCAATCCCAGTCCGCCTGAAGCCTCAAAAGTCTCCTGAAGAGTTATTAACAAATCTGTAAACATGCTTTTATGTCTACAAGGTTATTTAGAGATAAGGTTGAGCGTTTGCTTCCTGGTTTAACCAATCCTTATACTCTTTCGATGCCTCATCAATTTTAATGGATGAGATTTCCGGTACTTCGTAAGGGTGGTTATCCTTTATCAGCATTTGCAATTTAGTAAATAAAGTTTCCCTGGTTTTAATTAGCAAAATCGATTCTTTAGCAGTATCAATCTTTCCCTTCCACCAAAACAATGACTCAACGCCATCAATAATATTAACGCAAGCGCAAACGCGTTCGTTAAGTAAGGCTGTAGCCAGCTCTCTAGCTTTATCCTGGGGAATAGCAACCATAACAACTACAATCATTCTCTCTCCTCCTTTAAATAACGTATTGCCTTGTATATATATTCTATTTTATCTCGATAAATTATTTTCTCAAGTAAGAAAATAAATAGCCCTTTAGAGTTTTTTAATTATAGAATCAATTTCTTTAGTTGCCTGCCAAATTTTTCTGATCTTGCTCTTTCGTTTTAAAAAAATCTCTACAATAGCCGGATCAAAGTGTTTTTTTGAATCAGCCTTAATAATATCAATCGCTTCCTTGAATGTATAGGCTGGCTTGTAGGACCGCTTAGTAGTTAAAGCATCAAAAACATCGGCTAAAGCTACTATTCGACCAAATAAAGGTATGCTCTCTCCCCTTAAACCTTGAGGATAACCAGTGCCATCATAACGCTCATGATGAGTTAAGCTTATTACTAAGGCATACTTTAATAAGGGTGAGGATGAATCTTTAAATATATCAGCCCCAAGAGCAGGGTGTTTTTTAATTATTTGGCGTTCTGCCGGAGTCAAACCACCTTTTTTCTTGAGAATTGAGTCAGGAATTATAATTTTACCGATATCATGCATTAAGCTGGCATAGCGCAAATAGTATATTTCCTTAGAATTTAAAGTCAGGCCTTTTGCTATCTCGGTTGAGTAATCGGCTATGCGAACTAAGTGGGTACCAGTTGATTCATCTCGAAATTCAGCAAGGAGGGCAAAACGTAAAATCATCTCAACATAAGAATCTTTTATTTCCTTATATGATTTGCGCAACTTTTTATAGGCATCTTTTATCTTTTCTTCGTAGTCACTGGGTGAAGTTATTGCTTTTCGGCTGATTTTGGAGGCAGGCTTTTTTGATTTTAATAGTCTTGGCTTGGCTGTCATCCGTAAAAAAGGGTAAAATTTTT
>CAJXAF010000082.1 GCA_913050175.1 uncultured bacterium | reverse complement strand
AAGCTTTAAGCAGAATCGCGTGCAGGCTTTGGTGGCAACTGATGTTGCAGCTCGTGGTTTAGATATTGATAACATTACGCATGTTATTAACTACGAAATTCCAGGAACGTACGATGATTACATTCATCGAATTGGAAGAACTGGCCGTGGAACCCAGCGAGGAAAAGCTTTAACATTCGTTGATTAACAAGAAAATTTTCAAGCCACCAGGGCTTGATTTTTTTTAAAGATAAGTGTAGAGTAAAAGAGTTAAGAATCTATGAGCGCAAAACAAAAATTTTTATTAGAACACAATAGATTATCGCCCTTGCATTTACAAGCTACTACGTCTTTACTTTCTCGTTTTAGGATAGAAAAAGCATCGATTTTTAAAGATAATCATTGGTCTGTAGACAAACTTCGGAGGCCGTTTATCTTATGGCTTACTTCTTTTACATCAGAAGAAATAAAAAATATGAGTTAATCAAGTCCACTAAGGGCTTGGTTTTTTGTTTGACATCTCTTAATTAGAATATTATTATCAAAAGCGATAGAAAATTGACAAAAATGATTGCAGAAGGAAAGACTAAGATCATTTTGGAGATATCTCCTGGAGAAGTCTTTATTAAAAATAAAGATGACATAACAGCCGGAGACGGAGCCAAACGGGATGTTCTTAAAAATAAAGCAGTATTTTCTACAACAACTACTAGTAATTGTTTCCGTTTACTCAACGAAAAGGGAATTCACACTCACTTCATTAAGCAAGTAGAAGAAAGAACTTTTAAGGCCCGAAGATTAGAAATGATTCCTATTGAATTAGTTTCTCGCCGAATAGCTACAGGTTCTTATTTGAACCGCAACCTAGAAGTTAAAGAAGGAACTATCTTTGATCAACTCGTTATAGAGTTCTTTCTTAAAGACGATGCTAGACATGACCCTTTAATGGTATGGGATGAGAAAAGCCAGCGCTTCAAACTCTATAGTGCCAAGCTGCCAATTTTATCAGAAAGCTATATAGGAGATTTATCAAAAGATTTTCCCCAATATTCCAACATACCAGAGATTTCAAAAGAGATTAAACTACTCAGCAGGATCTTAATTTTTGTCTTTACCATTCTAGAAAACGCCTGGACGGAACAAAAAGTCACCTTAGTGGATCTAAAAATAGAGTGTGGATATGATGCAATAACAGGTGAAATACTTGTAGGCGATGTTATTGACAACGATTCTTGGCGAATCTGGCCCTACGGCGACAAAAGCCAAATGAAAGACAAGCAAGTTTACCGTAATCTTAATGAGACTACAACTAAAGCACTGAAAGATATCAGCAAGAATTACGCTTGGGTAGCAAAAGCAACATCTAAGTTCTTTTTATAACCCCACTTTTTTAAAGTGGGCTTTATTTTGTAAGGTGATATAATAAGAGAAAGAGAGAAGCTTTCCATACTATATTTTTTAAATTTATGGCATAATATTTACAGAGAATATGTCTAAAATATCTAATAAACAATTAAAGAAGATTAGGGGAATAGAATCTGCTATAAGCAAGAACCTATTTAGGATTTGTTCTGTTATTACTGTAATTACAATGATTATGATACTGACAGAGTTTTTTAGCCGTGGATTTTTCCCTCCTCCCCAGATAGGCCTTTTTTATATCGGAGTTTTGCTTATTTATTCTTTTCATAAAGAGATGTTGAGGTGGATGGGTCAAAAATGGGGAGAAAGGCACGGAGAATGGTTTCTTTATTCCTGGATTGGCTTGGCTCTTGCTTTGTATATTATTAATTTCGTAACAAGAAACTATTTTAGCGATCCTTCGGGCGAGGCAACGGTGCGATCCTTGAGCGAGGTTTCAATTATCACTTTTGAGGTTTCCGTCATTTTCATTTTCACCAGATTATCTAAAACAATAAAACTTATCTTAAATAATCTCAAAAAATAAAAGGTTTGATAAATTTTTATAAAATTATAATAGGATGGTAATATGGGGACGTTTCTTAAAACGCCCTTTTTTAGTAGAATTCTACTTGACTTTTTTGAAAAACAGTTCTATAATAGTAGTAGATTAAATTGAATATAGGACAAAAAAGACGTTTTACAGTAGGTGAAGTAAGAAGATTTCTCAAGGGTGAATTATCCCGCCTTATTAGAGACTGTGAGTTCCAAAAATCATTGCCATCAAGGGGGATAAACTGGACAAAGATAGCAGGGAAAGAAGAAGAAGTTAGTGGAAAGACTATAGAATACATTCTTAAAATACAACAGTTAAAGCACTTAAAGGATAATCAGCCCTATGATTTCAAAGAAAGAGGGAAAATCCGGTTAGATATAACAGAAAAAAAAGGGATCTTATTCAGCAAGATCTCTCTTATATAGCGCTGCCCTCATTTTTAAAGAAGTCAGCGCATTTTTTATCCCTGCTTTTATTTTTTTATATAATTTTCTATAATATAAATATAAACAGAAAGTAAGCTTTAATTCAATGAATAACGAAAAAGGATTCATTCAAGTAATTGCCCTATTTTTGATCTTGATTGTCATAGGTGTTTTTGTCTATCCAGCTCTTAGGAATGTTGCTGGAGATATCTTTTCAACATTTCCTTTAATGTCTCCGTCTTCTTCAACTCCCAGAAAATCTCCACCTCCAAAATCTTCTCCAATCAAAACAGAGGTCGTTCCTCCAGTCAAAGAGGAATTACCTGAAGTAAAAGAAGAGCCGGATTTAGATTCTCCCAAGAGATCCAATCCTCAGCCTAGATATGATTTGGATCCGGGAACTTTAAAATATACTATTAGCTTGGAGACAGATGAAATAGCTACTTGTAAGTATAGTCAAGTTTCTGGTTTGGGTTACGATGGAATACAAAAAACCTTTGAAAACACCCAGAATACCTTCCATTCAAGTTTTATTACCACCCTTTTGCCCGGTAACGATTATATTTTTTACGTGAGATGCAATGACGAGGAGGGCAATAAAAACATTGATGACTTTGAAATATCTTTTTTCGTTCCATTACCAGAAGATACAACTCCTCCTGAAAGACGACATCCTTATCCAACAGGCGAACTTCCGGCCGGCACCAAAGGAGTAACCATGACCATTACTACAAATGAGGCAGCGAGATGCAGCTATTCAGATACTCCGGAAGGATCTTATTCTAGTTTTTCTTCTAATGAATATAATACTTATCACCAAAAGAATATTACCGGGCTTTCAGACGGTACAACCTATGACTATTTTGTAAATTGCTGTGACTTCAGTAATAATTGCAATATCGGGAATCTTCTCATCAGATTCAATATCGCTTCAGAGTAGCTGGTTTTTAAGGTTTATAGAACTATATTTAAACAAGAATGAGAAACAATAGAGATATAATCAAAGCTACCGGTAAAAGAGAAAGATTTAGCAAAGGAAAGCTTTACCGTTCTTTAAAGAGAGCGGGCGTTGATGCTTCTTTAGCAGAGAAAGTTTCAACCAAAGTAGCAAAAAATATCTATCACGGGATAAACTCAAAAGAAGTTCTTAAACAGGCTACCAGTTATCTCAAAAAAGAAAATCCAATACTGGCTGCTAAATACAATCTTAAGAAATCTATAATGGAATTAGGGCCAACCGGTTTTCCTTTTGAGAAATATATTGCTGAAATTTTAAAAGAGCACGGCTTTAAGACAGAGGTTGGGAGGATAATAAAAGGAAAGTGCATAAGACATGAAGTTGATATTATCGCAAGAAAGAATGGAAAGCGCTTTATGGTTGAATGCAAGTACCATAATCACCGAGGATTATATTCAGATACAAAAGTAGTTTTGTACACTTTCGCTAGATTTTTGGATCTAAAAGAAGGGAGGAATTTTCAACGGGCTTTGCTGGTGACCAATACCAGGTGTACAAGCGGAGCTGTTCGCTATGCCCGTTGTGTTGGTTTAAAAATTATTAGCTGGCGTTATCCTAAAAACGAGGGCTTGGAATATCTTATTGAAAAGAAGGGTCTCTATCCCATTACTATTTTACCTTCGCTGAACAAATATACCAGAGAAAGATTAGCCCAGCAAAAACTTATCTTAGCCAAAGATTTGTTAAAATATTCTATTAAAGATTTAATTCGGCTGACCGGCCTTAAGATGAATATCATTAAAAAACTTCAGGAACAAGCCCAAGAATTATATATACCCAAACAATATCTTAATAAAAAATACTAAAATTAAGTTTATGGTAAAAGAAAATAAAGATTTATATCAGTGTGAAGAATGCGGCTTTGATTATACAGAGAGAGAGTGGGCCGAAAAATGCGAAGCCTGGTGTAAAAAAAACAAGAGTTGTAATTTGGAAATAATAAAACACGCCGTTAAAAAGGTCGAAGAAAATCAATAAATTTTAAGAATACTTTATTATGGAGTTTAATGTAAAAGCTTTAGCTATTACTGGAGGTATTTTATGGGGAGTGACTTTATTCTGGGAAGTATTGGCAGGAGGAGTTTTTGGAGTTAATACATTATTGACAAGCCCAGAGGCGGCTGGATTATTAGCTTCAATATACCCTGGAGTAACCTTGACGGTTGGGGGAGCATTTTTGGCTTTATTATGGGGTTTTGCTTGCGGTGCTTTTTGTGGAGGAGTATTTGCTCTATTATATAATTGGATTTTGAGAAAGATCGGATAAAAAATCCCCGTTAAGCTTCTGCGGGGGAAAAACAATTCTTTTTTAATTATTAGCAGTTAGGAGTGGCTGATAGCCAAAATAAGGTGGATAACAATAGCAATTACAGAGAGTAAAACAAAAATTCGGTGCATATAGGCGATTGGTTTGAAACCCTCGTGATCGCACTTGTCTGGTCCTGGATATTTTCCCTGCCAAAGACACTTGGTTTTTGACCAGGGAGCAACTAAGCAAGTTAAAAAATTGAGGGCTAGAAAGAAAGCAGCTATCCAACCAGATAAAATTACTAAGT
>CAJXAF010000081.1 GCA_913050175.1 uncultured bacterium | reverse complement strand
AGAGGTAATGCGTGATCAAGCCGTAAGTCTTGAATCCGAAGGCAAGAAAGATCAAGCTAAAGAAATTAAGGAGGCAGCAAAAGAAGTTCTAAGAGAGTGCATAGAAAAATATCCTTTTGCTAAAGCTTTTGATGCTCACGGCTGGTTTTACAAGATTCCCGAAACCGCAAAAAAAGTAATGGCCGAAATAGACGGTAAATTTTATGACCCGGAACATGAGGTCTATGAAGAAAAAAAAGTTGTGCTTTATGATAAAGGCGGAGAATTTCCGGTTGATTATGAGAAGTACGGTACTTTTACCGGCCTAGGAACTAAGGAGTATAAATACACCATAGATGACCCCATAGGTTTATCAGCAGCTATCGGAGAAGGTATTCATCCTAACACAACTTCAGTTAAATTTGATCCTGAATACATCAAGTTAAAAAAGACACTACATAAGGTTGATCATTGGAAAATTGCCCAAAAACGTGACTATAGTACTGCTTTCTATAGGTGGATGCAAGCCCCGGAATCACCAGGAGTACGACTGTTTAATATTGCCTCTGTGCTTGAGGAGAGTGGTCATATTGAACATGCTATCAAAGCTTATTATGCAATTTTAGTTCATTTCCCTAAAAGTTACGGTTGGACTTACTGGCATACGCCCTGGTATGTAGGCAAAGTTGCTAAGTATAGATTAGAGTACCTTGTGCGCAACAACCCTAAGCTTGATTTAAGTTTCAAAGGTGCTGATATCGAAGTTATAAATGGCTATGACAATAATATCCGTAATGATATATTTAAAGTTAATCCGGGAAAATTAGTCCGCTCATCTTTTTGGAAGAAAAAGCCAAAAGAGTCAAAAACAGGTAAACGTAATTTTGGTAAAGTTTTAGAGACCAGAGGCGGGAAAAAGGTGAAATTAGTCAAATATACTAGTGGAGATTGGCAATTGCGGGTAAATGATAAGCCTTTTATGCTTAAAGCAATAACCTACAGCCCTTCGCGGGTTGGCGAATCACCTCACAAAGGAACTTTAGCTAATTGGTCAATCCAGGATACTAATAAAAATGGCCTAATTGACGCACCTTTTGAGTCCTGGGTTGATAAAAATGCTAATAACAAGCAAGAAAAGAGTGAAAAAGTTGAGGGTGACTTCAAATTAATGAAGGATATGGGGGTAAACTCGATACGACTTTATCAACAGCCAGTAGAATTAAATAAAGAAATTCTTCGACAAATGCATGAAAAATATGGTATATTTATACTCCTAGGTGATTTTCTAGGTAAATATACCCTTGGCAGCAAGGCTGACTGGGAGAGTGGGACTGATTACGATAATGATGAGCATAGGAAAAATATGCTCGAAAGTGTTGAAAAAATGGTCTTAGAGTATAAGGATGAGCCTTATATTCTCATGTGGCTAATTGGCAACGAAAATGTCTACGGATTAGGCTGTAATGCTGACAAAAAGCCGGAAAGCTTCTTTAAGTTTGCTAACGAAGCAGCATTACATATTAAGTCCCTAGATCCCCTAAAAAGACCCGTTGCTATAGTTTCCGGCGACATATTGTATTTGGATATTTTTGCAAAAAATTGCCCTGATATTGACATTTTTGGAACTAACTCTTATCGGGGTCAATATGGCTTTTTAGACGTCTGGGATGAGATTAAACGTATTGCGGATAAACCGGCTATGATAACAGAGTATGGGGTTTCATCCTATGCTCAGGGTTATACTTATGAAGAAGCTGAAAGCTACCAAGCAAAATATCATAAGAATTGCTGGTTAAATATAGTAAATAATTCTGCCGGATTTGGTGCAGGAAATGCTGTCGGAGGAATTGTTTTTGAGTGGATGGATGAGTGGTGGAAAGCTTATAACCCAACTCATCACGATCGAGAAGGTCTTTTTAGCGGGCCGTTTTTAGACGGCTATATGCATGAAGAGTGGCTAGGATTAAGCTCACAAGGTGATGGGAGCAAATCGCCATTCTTACGTCAGCTCAAAAAGGTTTACTATACATATAAGGATTTGTGGAATTAATGGGCGTACGCTAAATATAAGGAGGTATTATATGCGTAAAAAAACTATATTAAGTTTTGTGATCTGTACAATCTGTGCTTACATGGGTCTGGGTGTGGCTTTGGCCCCGCAAGCTTATTCTGCTGAGGATTTTTACATTTATGCTGATAAAAATTCACCTCTCAATCACTACATCCCCAGTGGATGGATGGGTGACCACAATGACATGAAGTTTAATGATCAGGATACTAAGGAATCTTCTTCCGGCGCAACTTCAATAAAAATATCCTATAATGCAAGAAAATCATCTAATCAAGGCTGGGCCGGAATTTACTGGCAGTCGACCCAAAATAACTGGGGAGATAAAGATAGTGGCTTTGATTTGAGTGATTTCAATAAATTAGTTTTTATGGCTAAAGGTGCTAAAGGCGGTGAAGTAATCACTACCATGAAATCCGGTGGAATAACAACCAACCAAGTCACCGGAGAGTCCGTAGCTTTCCCTGACACTCTTAATGTTGAAAACGGACCGATACGCCTAACCAATGAATGGCAAGAGTTTACAATAAACTTAGTTGATAAGGACCTCTCTAATGTAAATGGCGGTTTGGCAATAATTTTTAATGCTGATCATGCCGGAGGGGAACAAACAGTTTATCTGGATGAGATTCGTTACTCCCATGACCCTGACTTACAAAAGGAAGTTTCTGGGGTGGCTCTACCTTTTTATGTCTATGCTGACAGTGGTTCTTTAGACAATCACTTTATTCCCAGCGGTTGGATGCCTCCAACTGCTTCTCGAGATTTGAGAATGGATACAAACTGGAAAAATTATCCCTTTAGTGGTGATACCTGTATGCGCCTTGAGTATAAGAATAATTCTGGAACTAAGTGGGCCGGAATTTTTTGGCAACAGCCAGCTAATAACTGGGGATCAGTACCTAATGCTGGTTTTAATTTACAGGGAGCAACAAAGCTAACCTTTTGGGCTCGGGGTGATAAAGGAAGTGAGGTCATTCAGGAATTCAAAATAGGCGGTATTAATGGCGGTGAGCACATTGATTCTGACACAGCAACTATTGGACCGGTTGAACTGACTAAAGAGTGGAAACAGTATGAAATTGATCTTCGCGGCAGAGACCTTTCTTATGTGATTGGAGGATTTGCCTGGGCCACTAACATAGACGTTAATGATCCCGAAGGTATAGTATTTTACGTTGACGAAATTAAATACGAAAAAAATTAAATTAACTCTAGAGTTTACTTCTACCCTCACCTAAAAATAGGTGGGGGTAGTTTATTATTTTAATCTAGGCTTTAAAGTAAAATGAGAAAACAAAATAAGAAAGACTCCTCAAAAATACCCTTGTTGGTGTTGCTACTTTTCTTTTTCATTTCAAGTTTATGTTTAGCTTTTTTGCTAAATAAAACAAGCAAGGAACTTAAGCTTTTGACTTCTGATCTTGCCCAAAAAAGTAAATTAGCAGCTTCCCTGGAAGCTAACCTAGAAAACTGCGGATCTGACCTGTCAACTTGTAAGGCAAGATTTAAAAGAAAAGTTGATATTAGAAAGACTGATTCCGGTGGTTACGCCTTATTTGTAAAAGATAAGCCCTTTATTATGAAAGGTATTGGCTACAGCCCTACTCCCATAGGTAAAGGTTATGATCATGATTTTTTTGCCGATCCGAACGAACCCTGGAAAGTTGACGGGAAATTAATGCAGGAAGCGGGAATAAATTGTGTCCGGATATATTCTGCCGGCAAAGACTTAGTCCAGGTAGCTCAATTTATCCGAGATATGTATGAAAATTACGGTATTTATACTATTGTAAGTGACTGGCTTGGTTTATGGGATTACCCCCGGGCAAATTATGCTGATAAAACTTTTCAGGAAGAAACTAAAAAAAGAGTCCTTAAGATCGTTTCGGCTTTAAAAAATGAAAAAGGTTTATTGATGTGGATTCTTGGCAATGAGAATAACTATACCTTTTCCGGAAGGATTGGTTTTTGGACATCGCCGGAAATTGAAGCTCTCGGTAGCTTAAGAGAAAAACAAGAGATGAGGGCCAAGATATACTATTCTTTTGTCGATGAAGTGGCTAGGGAAATTAAAAAAATAGATAAAGTTCATCCGGTTGCTCTTGGTAACGGCGAAGAGCAGTTTCTCAATGTGGCCTCAAGAGTTGCTAGTAACGTTGACCTCTTAGCTATAATAGTCTATCGAGGAAAAACTTTTGGCAATATCTTCAATGCTGTTAAGAGATCTTTTGATAAGCCAATTGTGCTTTCAGAATTTGGCTCTGATTCCTATAATGCCTATAAGAACGAACCGGCTCAAGAAGAACAAAGCGAATTCTTACTTTCTCAGTGGAACGAGATTTACGAAAATAACACCTTCAGCGGCAACCTTAGCGGCAATGTTTTGGGTGGATTTGCCTTTGAATGGAATGATGAGTGGTGGAAACATAATGAAGGTTACACCAGTGATTGGTCAGTACACAACACAGAAGCCGGCTGGTCACAAGGTTCATACTTTTTTGACAACCGGGCCAAAAACACCTTGAACATGAATGAAGAGTGGTTTGGAATTGTCTCCTTAAGTGAGGAAATCGCTGACGGTATAAACAAGCGAATCCCTAAAAAGTCTTACTTTACCCTAAAAGAACTCTTCTTAAATCTGCGCATAAAGCCCTAACCATAACAAAAAAGCCAATATAGTCTTAATTTTTTGTTCGGATTGCTTCCCTTTTCTCTGTATTAATGGTATACTTTTTAAGTATAAACATAAACAAAGGGGGGCAATGAAAAAAGTAATAATAGCTGTTTTTTGTATATCCTTTCTTATAAGTTTACCTGCCATAACTCAGGAAACCATCACTCTCAGTACTTACTACCCATCACCATTTGGTGTATACGAAAGATTTGTAACGAATACCCTCGGTGTTGGTGACATCAATGCCTCTGGAGGCATTGATGCTGGTGATTCTCCCGATCCTGCAGTAGCCGGTCAGGAAGGTGATGTCTGGATAGCCGGAG
>CAJXAF010000080.1 GCA_913050175.1 uncultured bacterium | reverse complement strand
ATTAAAGTATAGCATTCAGATAACTAGAAATCAATGGAATTCAGGTGCATTTTGTAATCGCTTTCACTTTCTAGTCAGGGGAAAGTACACATTAGGTATAATTAGACTGATCACTATCCTGCATTAAACTTAAAACAGGAGCAAACTTATAAATAATTTAATGATTTGCAATATCGCGAGAAAACTTAGCCTAAGTGTGGAAGTTTATGCATTACTTAAAATATTATGGACAATTATTGCTATAAACTATTGATATATAATGATATACAAATGTTAATTACGGTATATATCCGTCATAGGTACTGTTACTATCCGTATATCCAACCCCAGTATCATCCTTATCAAGGATAACTCTACCCTTTACTTCAAAGTCATCTTTAACTTCTCTTTTAACCTTATTCCAGCCTGGCGGTTTTTCATCTAAATCAAACCCAGTAGGAACTTCTGTGCTCTTATGTAGCTTAGGATCATCAATATATAAGGTTGATCCATCATCCATACCTTTATAAGCATGACCATGCTCATCAAATTCGAATTCATTAAATTCATCAAAATAATAGCTTTCAGATATTGGCTGTTTTGACTCTTCAAACTTCATCTTAGCCTTATAACCATAGAACATTAAAAGTACAAATAAAACTAATGCCCCTATTCTAATTACCCACTTTAAGCTATCCATTGCCCTCCCCTTATGGATAAATCAGTCTAAGATATACACTTAAACATACCATATTTCCCATAAAATTAAAAGCACTTTTGTTGATTTTCCCATCGAAATTGTAGCGTTTTTAACTTCTAAGTACTAAGTGAATTACTCGGTATTTTTATAAGAAAGGTAGAAAGGGACAATCAGGGCTTATCTTTCTTAGTGTAAAGGAAGAAGATCAGAGCATAAAGGATTAGGATTAAAGAGAGAGAAAATATTTGACTAATCATGCCACTGCCAATACCAGGGATAAAGAGGTTGATACCAACAATATCAAAGTAATTTAAAAAACCTATATCTAAGGTAATTATTGAGGTTACTACTAGGACTAAGAAGTGGAGAATTGCCGAAAAAAGTAAAAACTTTAAGAATGCATCTAAAAAGCGGTTATTTGCTATCTTAATCATACCAACCTCATAGATTAATGGTTTATTGCAGATTTACCCCTTCAAAGACACCTTGCTTGATAAATCTAATTAGAATCGGACCAGCTACGATAATAAATATTACCGGCAAGATACAAAAAATAAGCGGTATAAGCATTTTAAGCGGTGCTTTCATAGCCTGACGTTCACCACGATGGAACCGTCGCATACGTGTATCCTCAGAAAGTATTTTAAAGGTCTCCTCAACCGGAGTACCCATCCTATCAGCCTGAATTAAAATCCTCACAAAGGAAGTAACATCGGGAATATTAATCCTCTTAGACATTGCCCTAAGAGCTTCTACCCTAGGTTTACCTACGTTTATTTCTTTTAATACATAGGTTAATTCTTCAATCATTGGGTTCATCTCTACCTTATCTACAACCCAACGCACAGCAGCCATAAAGTCAAGACCAGCTCCTACGCAAAGTCCTAATAAATCTATTGTCTCAGGCAAAATCCTTACGATGGTAAATTTTCTCTTCTTAACCCGGGAATTAAGCAATAAATCAGGGAAGAAAAAGCCTAAGCCCCCGCCTAAAACGAGCCACCAATTCTTTAGATTAAATAGGAATAAAACAAGAACTAAAACAACGCATAAAAGCTCCTTACCGACTAAAAGCTCAGCCGGAGTAATCCGCCAACGAGCAAGATATATCTTATGATTAAGACTATCTTCTAACTTAAAGAGTCCAAGGAATACCTTGTTAAAAGGAGCTAAGGGTCCAAGAATAGTAGAAAATACCGAGCCTTTTCTCTCCTTTACCTTATCGCCAAAAACAGATACTGTCTCCGGATCTTTAGGGATAAGACCCATAAAAAAGAAAGTAAAAGAAGCGGCTAAGAATACAAACATTAAAACTATCATAAATGCTTATTTAACAATTAGTTATAAAAAAATTATATTTCGACTCTACCAAAAATATATATCAAGATAAAACCTAAAATCTGTAAAACAATGGCAATCATTAAAACCCATCTTCCTAGCTCATCCTGCCACATAATGTCAAAGTGATCAGGCTTAATCCTCCAGACCCAATATACAAAGAACGGTCCTAGAAGAGAGATAATTATAGCTTGAAGACGAGCCTGAAGTGTTAAGGTAGCTACTAATTCTCTTAGTTTTAACCTGTCTCTTATAGTCTCAACTAACTTCATAAATACCTTAGTTAAGTCTCCTCCAGTCTCTCTAGCTACTAAAATAGCCGAAGAAACTAAGGTCATCTCCTCTGAAGGCATACGCTTATTCATACGCATTAAAGCCTCTTCTAAGGTAACACCGACCTTAATTTCCCGGTTTAAGAGGGCTGTTTCCTGGCTCATGGGTGGCTCAGTTTCTTCAGCTAAAACCTCAAAAGACTGCACCAGGGTTAATCCGCCCTTAAGACAGCTATTCATGATCATTAAGCCATCAACCAGTTGAATAATAAACTTTCTTCTTCGTTTTCGATCAAGGAAATTTACCAACCAGACTGGGAAAAAGGCTCCAATAATACCGCCAACAAGAGCAAGCCA
Source organism: uncultured bacterium (assembly GCA_913050175.1). Lineage (GTDB taxonomy): Bacteria > Omnitrophota > Gorgyraeia > Duberdicusellales > 4484-171 > JAFGHG01. Next base: position 2,512 of record CAJXAF010000080.1, on the reverse strand, counting down.
CCACTTCTTAGTAGTAATAAAGAGGGCGAATATAGCAACTAGAGGGATTACAATATAGAGGACTATAAGGACTTTTTTTCTGAGAAAGACAAACATCTCCTCAAGTTGAGACGTAGTCTGGTCAGCTTTGCTCTTTTGGGCCTCATCCCACCTTTTTAAGAGGATATTTACGCCAAAATATGAGAGGCAAGCAATGGAGGCAATCAGAAGGATAAAGGCAACAATTATCATAAGGCTTTAATTTTATTGAGTTTTTAAGTAGACGTTAATTATAAATATTTTACCACTTATAATTTACAAAGTCGAGATGATTATCAGAAAAAACCAAGCTAGGCAGGGAAAGCAAGGCTTAAGAGAGCTTTGCCAAGGCTATAAAATAAGACAAGCCCCGGGAAAAATTTCCCGGGGCTTATATGGTTACTCGGTATCGAGGCAACTACTAAAATATTAATTTTACTAAAACATTACCAGTTCGACTGCTCTCCTTCACCATAAGCATCACCAGCAGCCTTATAGGTACCCATAATCCTTCGCTTAAGGTAGCCGCTCATAACAAAAAGAGCTACGCTTACAAAAGCGATTAAGAGCGCATAGTAGAGAAAAGCTTGTGATTTATTATTTATTCCATACTTCATATCATTGCCTTACTTATAATACATAACACCTATTATTGTCTTTCCGAATTTTTGTATCCCTGATAAATCAGGACGCTTACGTAACACTCTGCCCGTATTATCAAATGTATGGGCTGTTACCACGCAATCTTCATTGCCTCGTTTAAAACGCAAAGTAGCTCCGTGCATTTTCAGCGGTGGAACATCTTCTATCAAGCCTGAGCAACTACTAGGAACAAATTTGCTATCCGGAGCAACCATGGGAAACCATTCATCGATTGTATACTTACCAGTATTATTATGCCTTTCTGATAAAACCCAACCATAAGACGGCATCTCTTGTAAGTAAAAATTAATTGCCGTCTCGGAATCAGCAGGGCTTATATATCCAGCACTTACCGCATTGGAATCTCTCCACTCCATATACTCCAATTGCTTCACTGGAGAAAAAAGAGGCATAAAATCAGGTTGTCGAGTGGGCTGCTTAACGCTGGTATATAACATAGAAATAGCACCCTTTGCACTGCAGGCCGACCTTTGTCCGCTTCCGCCATAATTTAGCTTACTCGTTCCAGTATATAAGAAGAAACGCAGAGTCCCTTTTTTAATTCCCGGAGAAAATACTATACGTTTCGTCTTGTTGCTGTCCGGCTTAAAGAATGATGCAACTATTATATCTCTATCTTCCCTGCCAGGATCTACTTGTTCATACCCGTCTTGCTTTAAAAGATCGCGATAAAAGTTAAGAATCTGCTCTTTGTTTAACTCAGACTCATACTTATAGCTACTACCGGAGAAAAACTCATCATCTACTTGCTCTTGTGATTCTAACTTAGTCCTGCGTGGTTTAGCTAAGGAAAATGGCTGTGCTTGGGCATCAAGAATAACCAAGCTAGAGATTATAAACAATGTGATAATAAATCTATACAACATTATATTTAGTTAGCACTTATGAGGGCTGCATCATGCGCCGGGTTCTTCTCAGTTATACTGCCACTTCCTGCAAAAGATGCAGTAGCCCCACTTTGAGTAGGCGGATAAAATGTAGGAGTATCAATATCACCTCTAGGTCCTTTTACAACGCCACCCATATGGAATTGAAAATTGCTTGAATGCACAACTCTTTGAACGTTGATATCTTCTATGTCCGTAATAATATCATCTTTCATACCTTTTTTTTCGGATACTGTTTTTGGACTTCCCTCTGTTGTAACGGCAATATAGGCGATAGCCACCTCCCCCATTGCCTTCCCTAAATTTGTCATAGCCGAAGTCATAGATGCATCTCCGGCTTCATCAGCGGCGTCACAGATACTCTTACAAATAGAAGCAGGACAACACGGCTCTACTGCGCAGCCAGTCGCATAACTGGCTTGGGCTGACTTAACATCCTTATACGCCTGAGCAGCGAAGTTTTCTGCAGTCGTTTCAAGGGTGGTTGTGACTTGCTCACGATTATAACTGGTTTTATTCACCGTCCAACTAAGCCAATTGTCAATAGAGCATATTGCAGTGACTGTATGGCTCCTGCCAGCAGCGTCATTCCAATTGTAAGTTTCAGGAGTACCATTGTTTACTCTTGTGGGCGTTAAAGAGTCTACCCACTCATAAAACTCTTTTGCATCTTCACCCATCTTAACCGGCATACCACTATTATAAAGATTATAACGATAGCAGGCAGATAGAGCATTTTGATACAAATCATTAGCTTTGTTATTATCATTGACGCGTTCACGCATAGCAATAAAAAAATCTTCCTGCAATTTCCAATAATTAGGAATGACCCCTAATTCATTGCTTTCCTGGTTACGCTTGCCATCAGCGACAGCCTTATCAGCATTTTTAATCAATTGATAAATTTGATTACGAAATGTTCCTGGTGGTTCTTCTTTTTTTGC
>CAJXAF010000079.1 GCA_913050175.1 uncultured bacterium | reverse complement strand
ATGGCATCCTTAGCTTCCCTTTATTAGACTCCATCTGGGCATAATCTTTAGGGCTGAATTTGCGAATAATTTTTTTAAACTTAACGTTGCTACCATCAGAAGAATCAGGGTCGACTTCGCTTACTTCAATGATTTCCCCATAGTCAGTGCCTCTATCTGCCTCGACTATAACGTAATCATGGACATTAGCATCCTCATTAATCTCATAAGTTGTATGCTGGCCAGCTTCCCTTAATCTAACTAGTACTACTTTCATTTTTTATTAAAATACCCTTAAATTACTACGATTTTACTAATATTATCAGCTTAAAATGCCTTAGAGGCGAGTTTTGAGCAAATTTAGAGCCAAGTTCATATTAACGCTCTTTGAGGCTGAATATACCTTTAAAATGTCCTCAGAAAGCTTATAAATCTGGCTTAGGGTGTAACGACCTAAGATTATCTCACACTCCCTATTTTTAAGCAAATGATTATTTTCAAAGCCCAAAAGAGAGTTAATTTGCTCCCTTAAAAGCATTACAAATGTCCATAAAAAGGCGGCAAATTTCTTACGGTCCTTAAAAAATATATCCCTGCCGCTTAAAAAATCCATAATTTCATTTAGTTGCGAAAGCTCCTTATCGCTATCAGTAAAGGGTAAGAATATCTTTCGGCAACGTGAGATTATGGTTGGTAATAAAGCCTCTAACTGTGAGCTGCAAATAAAGATTAATGAGTTTTTAGGTGCCTCTTCTAAAGTTTTTAAAAAAGCATTGGCTGCGGCGGGACTAAAATATTGGGCTTGCTTAATTAATAAAATTTTCCTCGGTAATTTAAAACTCTTTAGAGAAAGAAACTTAATAGCTTGGCGAACTTCATCAATCTTGATATTAAACTTATCAGGCTCAATCAGAAAAAGATCAGGATGGCTGGTCTTATCAATCTGTTTACAATCCCAGCACTTATTACAAAAACCTTCCGCCTCTTTACAACTTATTAGTTTTATAATATCAAAAACTACATCGTAGTCTTTACCGATGAAAAGATAGGAAGAAGAAAGAATATTGCGCTTCCTTAAAATTTCAAAATAGTTAATTATTTTTTCTTTTTGTTGCACGTTATTTGGTATTTCTTCTTAGCGGGGTAAAACTCTATTAATAAGCCTTTCGACGCTTACATATATATCCTCTAAACTGCCACTAGCATCAATAACTTTTATTCTCCGGGGATATTTTTTAGCTAAGGATAAATAACCTCGGCGCAGTTTATTATGGAAAGTAATCGGTCTTGATTCAATTCTGTCTTTTTTCTTTAACCTAGCCAACCCTACTTTAGGCGAGACATCAAGAAAAATTGTTATATCGGGATTAATGCCCAGAGAAAACATCTTAACTGAGTCAAAAGCAATCTTTCCTAAGCCCAAAGCATAACCTTGATATGCTAATGTAGAATCAAGAAAACGGTCACAAATAACTATATCACTGAAAGACCGGGCTTTTTTTAGCTTCTCTTCAATAAGCTGGGTTCTAGCTGCTAAATAGAGCAACAATTCTGTGTGAAGAGAAAGATTACCGTTCTTCTTATCAAGAAGTAGCTTACGTATTTTTTCACCGATCTTAGTTGAGCCGGGCTCGCGAAAGACTTTTACTGAGTATCCTTTTCTTTTAAGGAAAGTAGTTAAAAAATTAAATACGCTGCTCTTGCCGCAGCCTTCTAATCCTTCAACTGTAATAAAAAATGCCTTTGGCTTTAAAGTTTTCTTCGCCATTTTGTACCGTCTTTTGTATCTTCTAAAATAATACCTTTTGCCTCTAATTCTTTACGTATTTTATCAGCCTGGATATAATCTTTCTTATTCTTTGATTCTATTCTTAACTGAACTAAATTTTCTATTTCAGATTCAGATATCCCCTCTAACTCTTTTGTTTCAAAGGTCAAAGAAAAAATATCACTTATCTGTTTTAGGAGAAAATAACCTTCACTCAACAAAGTTCTATCGTCATCATCAATGGCTTTATTGCAAAGATTAACTAAATCAAACAATACAGCCAGCCCCTTGGGCATATTAAAATCATCATCCATGCTTTCTGAAAAATCACTCTTAAGCTTTAGGATTTCTTTTGTCTTGGGTTCTGAGGCTGGTAATTGTTTTACCTTACCTAATAATATGTCTATGCGCTCATACGCCTTTTTGGCTTCCTCCATTCTCTCCCAGGAAAAATCAATTGAACTTGAGTAGTGAGCTTGTAAATAAAATACTTTTAGTACGTCAGCCGGATATTTATCTAAAACAGCCTTAATGGTTATAAAATTACCCAATGACTTTGCCATTTTCTGCTTATCTATGGTAAGAAGTCCGTGATGTATCCAGTAATTAGCAAAAGTTTTACCAGTTAGGCTTTGAGATTGGGCAATCTCATTTTCATGGTGAGGAAAAACCAAATCTCTGCCTCCTCCATGTATATCTAAAGTTTGAGTCTTTAGATACTTCTGGCTCATGACTGAGCACTCAATATGCCAACCAGGTCGTCCTTTACCCCAAGGGCTATCCCAATTAGGTTCATCCTCTTTTGCTTTTTTCCATAAAGCAAAGTCTAAAGGGTCTTTTTTAGCAGTATCTGAATCAATCCTAACTGACTCTAGCAAATCATCAATTTTTTTACCGGATAACTTACCATAGTCCTTTACTTTTCTAACTGAAAAATATACACTCCCGCTAACCTCATAAGCAAATTCTTTAGCAATCAGCTTTCCTATATATTCAATCATGTCACTTATATTCTCTGTAGCTTTTGGTTCAAGGTCAGCTTTCGGTATGCAGAGTCTTTTTAAGTCATCATAATAGCTATCAATATAGGCATTGCGCACTTTGTCAAAAGCCTCTTGCAAAGATATGCTTTGTTCATCCGCCCAAGTACGTGCCCTATTGATTATCTTATCGTCGATATCAGTAATATTTCTTATGAAATTAACCTTAAACCCCTTATATTTTAAGTAGCGGCGCATCACCTCAAATACATATAAAGAACGCCCATGGCCTATATGACAATGGTCATACACAGTGACCCCGCAAGTATACATATTAATAGTATTGCCTGCTAGAGGTTTAAATTCTTCTTTAGTTTTACTTAAAGTATTTAATATCTTCATAAGTTATAATTTAACTACTGAGGCAACTGCCAGGCAAGCCAAGGAGTTTTTCCCACCCAGGATATCTAGGCCTTCTTTTGATTTTATCTTTACATTGACTGCTGAAATAGCAAATATCTTTTTTAAAGAGGAAAGCATGGCTTTCTTATGCTTTACTAAGCGTGGTTTCTCGGCAACGATGATTAAGTCAATATTAGATATTTTATGTTTTTTGCTTATTTTTTTTAAGATAAACTTTACTATATCCTTGCTATCTATATTTTTTGATTTTTTTGCTCTTGGCGGAAAGTGGTCACCGATATCACCTAAACATGTTGCCCCGCAGATTGCATCAGCCACAGCATGCAATACCACATCCCCGTCAGAAACAGCTGCCAGTGAAAACGAGCAAGGGATCACTACACCTGCTAAAACTAAATCTCTTTTCTTTCGGCTAGTCTTATGAACATCAAAACCAAAACCAACTCTATATTTTTTCATAGTTTTACTTACTCTTAATACTCATAATAGCCTTAGCCAAAATAATGTCCTCGGGATAAGTTATTTTAAAATTGCCCATTTCTCCCGGGATAACTTTTACTTTTTTGCCTAAGATTTCGATTAATTGGGCATCATCAAACATATTTTTTTTACTGAATTTCTTATAGGCTCTTAGTAAGAGATCTTTCCTAAAACCCTGCGGTGTTTGGATTGAAACTATGTTCTTTCGATCTAAAGTTGTTTTGACTATAGAATTACTATCTACTGTTTTTAAAGTGTCTCTAGCTCTTAAACCAGTAATAACAGCCTCACTCTTTCTAAGCTCTTTAAGTAGCCTTAAGGTTAGCTTTTTGCTAATACCGGGACGGGCTCCGTCATGAATTATTAGAGAATCAATGCTTTTATCCACGGCTTTCAAGCCATTATAAACAGAATCCTGACGCCGGACGCCCCCGCAAATACAGGAAACATTATACCTGTCTAAGTCTTTTGCACCAATTGTCTTTTTAGCTAAAAGAATGTGCTTTTTTTGCAGGACTAAAACAATCTGAGTTATTTGGTTAATCCGGGAAAAAATCTTAAAGCTGTGGTAGAAGAGCGGCTTACCGGATAAGAGGAGTTTGGATTTATCTTGCGAGCCAAACCTAGCCCCCTTACCAGCACAAACTATAATAGCTGCAACTTTCATGCTTTATTTAAAAAAACAGAAGACAGATCTTTTTAGGTCTGCCTTCTATTAGTTTTAACTTTTAGGTTTTTGTCTTTAAGTAATTTTAGTAAAAACTATCCTACCGCTAGAACTTTGAAGGACAGATGAAACTTCAACATTAACCGTTTTACCAATTAAGCGCTTTGCGCCTTCAACAACGACCATAGTTCCGTCATCTAAGTATCCAATAGCTTGATTGTGTTCTTTACCCTCTTTAATGAGTTTTAAAGAAAATCTCTGACCGGCTACAAAAGTAGGCTTAAGAGCATTGGCAAGATCATTTATATTTAAAACAGTTACGCCCTGAAGTTGAGCTATCCTATTTAGATTGTAGTCAGTAGTAAGAACCTTAGAGTCTAAGTTCTGAGCTAGACGGACAATTTTCTCATCAACTGTCTTAACATCTTCAGGATTTTGATCTGATACCTCTACCTCAATATTAGGCTCTTTCTTTAATGAGTGCAAAATCTCAATACCCCGCTTACCTTTTTGCCGCTTCATATGATCTGTAGAATCAGCTAAGGCATGCAATTCATTAAGTACAAACCGAGGTACAACGAATTTTGCCTCAATAAATTTTGTCTTAACTATATCCCAGATTCGACCATCAATAATGCTACTGGTATCTACAACAATGGATTCCTCGGTTAAATCCTGGCGCTTAAATTTAACATAGGGTATGACCAGATTAAACTCATCTTTACCCTTAATGCCCAGGGTTAAACCAAGATAGACAAATACAAAAGTAATAAATATCTTGGTATTGCCCACAAAGCTTTGGGAAACATCTTCATGCAAAGGGATTTGGTCTAAAGCCGATCCTACTACCCAGGCAATCAATAGCCCTAAGAATATTCCA
>CAJXAF010000078.1 GCA_913050175.1 uncultured bacterium | reverse complement strand
ACAATCTCTTAAGGAAGTTTTATGAAGTCGTATAAAAATTTAGCTATTATCGCTATCTTTAGAGTCGTTATCGTTAGTAACTTCCTCTATATCTTTTTTTATCTCTTTTCCGGCTTTTTTAAATTCTTTTATTGATCTTCCTAGGGCTTTAGCAATTTCGGGAAGCTTCTTAGCACCAAAAAGAAGTAAAATTATCAATAAAATGATTACAAGTTCTGACATTCCAAACCTAAACATATTAACCTCCTGTTTTAGAGTTACGAATTCAAGGCCCTAGTTTAGCATATTTACAGACAATTTTGAAGTCTTAAATTGCATCCTCTATATGAGCAACGGTATAAAGGCAGAATCCATAACTCTACTGGGAAATGCTTAAGATTAGAGGCTTTGCTTCTTTCGGAACAGCCCTGAGCCAAAAGGAACTCTCTAACTATGATAAGAAATGATCTTAAACTAGATTGGTTGCTAGGCATTGTTTTATTTTTTAATGTTTGGGAAAGAAAAATACTTATTAATCTTAGAAATCAATACCTGACTTTTAAAAGGCTTTGGGAGATAATCACTCACGCCTACCCGATACATTTTTTCGATATCTTTTTCATCACGCAAAGCAGTAACGGCAATGATTGGAATATTTTTAGTCTTATTATTGCCTTTAAGCCTCCGGCAAACTTCAAAACCATCAATATCCGGCATACGAAAATCTAAGAGGATTAAATCCGGACTCCACTCTGCAACTATAATCCCAGCTTCAAAACCGTTACTTGCTTCAACCACTTCAATCCCCGGCTCAGTTGAAAGAATTGTCTTAATCATCTCACAAATTTTAAGATCATCATCAACAACCAAAACCTTACGCTTATTCTCATCATTAAGTTCGCTTGGAACCGGCATATGGTTTTTATTAATAAGATCAAGAATATCTTCTTTTTTAATTCTCCGGTGGCCACCAGGTGTAGTAAAAGCAGGTAGGACCCCCTCATTAACCCAATTTATAACTGTAGTCGGATAAACATTACAGAATTTACTCACTTCATGGGTTGTATAGTGGGGTTTACTCATTTAAATCAATTGAAATTAGTCAATAATAGTAATACTATTAATACTAGTTATTGTAATAATACCCCTATAGAGCGATACTGTCAAGAAATTTTAATGATATTTTTATTAGAAGCAAATGGGTTAATTTGAGTGAGAGAAGATGTCCGTCTCAAGGAAGAAGAGAGGAGCTATTATCAGCTATTCTACTGTTATTTTGCCACGCATCTGCATGTGGTTCTCGGAGCACCAGACAGTGCACATAAAGGGGAATGTACCTTTTTTATCAGGGGTAAATTGGACTGACTTCACCTGACCGGCTTTTATCTCTGAGACAGCTACTTTTAAATCCGGAATTGCAAAACCGTGAGTAACAGTCTCTATATTACGGATGCGTAGATTAACCTTTTGGCCGTAGGGCAGAGTAAATTCTTGAGGATACCAGTTGCCGTTTTCCGGCGCTCTGGCTGTTAAATTCAGGGTGTAAAATTTAGCAAGTCGAAATTTCTCAATGGCAAAAATGCCAATCACTGTTAATATTGTAGCTGCGATCATCAAGCCTACAGCTATAGTTTCATTTTTTTTCATTGTTGGTCCCCCTTAACCTAGAAATAACCAGAGAAATATAAAGGTTATTAAAGTTAAAAATGTAAGTATCGGCATCCAGGCCCGCCTTGCCTGATCCGGGTCAGGAAATAATTGTTTAGCTATCCTGTTTCCATAATTTAAGGAAAATAAATAAAAAACTATTAATGTAACTCCCTGCAAATACCCCATCAATCCGGTGAATACCGGAGTCCAGGGTAAATTAGCTGTACCAAAAATATTCCAACCCCAAGCAAAGGGATCGGATATTATGTGTAGTAGATAACTGCCATTAGGCATGATTATTCCTAAACTAAAACCAATCCAAATGCCTAAACCTAAAGGAATTAAAGTGTAGGCAAAATTAATAAATATTCTCTTAAGGGTAACTTCTTGGCTTTTGCTAAACAGTTTAGAAAGCCAGGAAAAAAATAAGAATATTCCCGGCAAGATCAAAAGATTAAAGCTTGCATGCATGGCAACATAGGTAAAATAACCTTTAGCGGTTGTTGCCCTGACCATATCCTTAAAACCACCCCAGGGACCTTGAAAAGCTGTATAAAACATAATCGCGATACCGAGCATAATAAAAGCTTTGTAAGCTTCATCTAAGCCCTTGGGACTCTTTTTTGTATCAATAAGTAGATCAACTCCTGGTGGTCTTAAGTTAAAAGCCATATTGTCATGTGGACAACTCTTAAAACACTCTAGACACATACCGCAATAAGTATTCTTCTCAAAGTTAAATGGTGTAAGCATCCAAGGACAGCCATAGCCATCTTCATTGCCGGTAAAACAGGTTTTAACCGGGTGTTTTGCACAAACCTCAGGATCTATTCTTCTAATTTCTGAAGCTGCAAATTGTGAGTATAGGCCCTGGAAACCTGAAACTGGGCAAACATAAAGACAAAAATTTCTTTTTTCAAATACTAAACCTATAATAAAAGCTAAAAGTATAATTCCACCCAAAAGAATAAATGTTGCCAGCGGCCGGACGGTGAAGAAACCGGAGAAAAAAGTTGTTACTAAGAATCCGATATTCATTATCCACATGTTTCTAAATTTCTTAGGCCATCTAAGATTAAGCCCTTCTAACTTACCTAAGCGGACACCAAAGAGCTTTCCTCTTTGAAACCAATCTGAAAAAACCGGGAAAGGACACATTGTGCACCAGAATCGGGAAAACACCGGCACCAGAACAAGCATTAGCATTACCCACCAAAGAATCCAAACAAGCATAATCCCAAAGTTGTAATTTCCTGCAGAATAACCTCCCATGAGTCCGGCAACCAGAATAACAACAAAAATAAAAAGATTAGCAATTATGAGCAACAAAGGAAACCAGCGGGATTTAAATAGCGCCCTGATAGGTTTAAATTTTGTAATTTCAAATCTCCAGTCTAAATCAATTAATCCGAATAACTTATCTTTACTCATAAATTAACTCTTCCTTTTTAATAAGGGAATTGCAGCGCTTCCTATGCAAATAACCAGTATTATCAAACCAAAGAAGTAAAAGCGATGATTAGGCCCGACAATTAAGTTTCCCACCATGTAGGGGTGAAATTCTCCACAAGTGACTGAACAGCGAAATGCATACTTGCCGGTTTTATTAGCAACAAATGATATGCTTCCGTCAGAACCGGGATGAGCTTTTGTGTTGAGGCCATAACCATCAATAAACAGGCCATGAGTGACATCTTCACTCATTAAGCGGATAGTAACATGATCACCTTTATTTACCTCAATTTTATTAGGTGTGTAGGAAAATTTCTTGGCCTTAACCGTGATCGTTCTATCTTCGGCAAAGGAAAAAGAAATTCCAAAAAATAACAAAATTAAAACTAGAGCTAATATTTTCTTCATTTTCTCTCCCTCAATACAGTAATAAGTTTATATGTTAATCTTTTAAACAGAGAACTTATTTAAGTTTCAGTTCGACCCAATCAGATATTGATTTCCTGCCGCCCCGATCACCCTTTGAACCATCCCAGGCAGCAAAAGCACAAAGCATCTTACTTTCAGAAAACTTTGCATCAATAGTCTCATCCTCTGCTTTTAAAGTGCGCTTAAAAACAACTTTCCAAAGCCCCTTATCGTAGATCCCTCTTCCGGAAACTATTTGTTTTGGCTTCGGGGTTATAGTGCCGACCCTAATAGCCATTAAATCATTGACTGCTGACTTTGCTTCATCCTTTGATACTGGAAAGAGCTCTTTTTCCTCAAAGGGATAATAAAAATCTACATAGACCTTGGTTTCGTCTTTTTTATTAAGCCAATACTCATTATTTTGAATTGCTTTCCAGTGCCAGATATTTGCTTTTCCTAAAAAACCCATCATCAGGCTTGAAGTTTGTTTGATCTCACCGATAGGAAATAAAATTGCGCTCGAATCAGTAAAAGCACCTATGGCTAAAGATGAATCTTCGCTGTCATCGGGCCACTCCAAGTAAAAATATATATCACTCTTGTTATGGAAAGTCTTTATATTTACGTAAGGAACAGTAGCTTTTGGCCAGGGAAAAACCATTATCTGATAGAAAAAGTCAACTTTCGTAGCCGGCCTAGTATCCCAGAAAGATAAATCAATGCCCTTATCTAAATCAACACTTGAATCTAGATAAGGAATTTCTAAAAGCACTGTTTTTGCTTTCTTAATTTCAACCGGCACACCATGAGAGTGCTTGGATCCATACTGGACAAGAAGAATAAAGAAAACGGTAGCAATGATAATTGAAGTATAAATAATTAATTTTTTCATAGGCTTTTTGGTTTAATTTGTTACTAAACTCCTCGCTTATATTTTTAAAAACCCTTATTTATTTTGAAGCTTTAGCTTCTGATGATTTATCTATTTTTAAAAGTGCCTTACTTTCCTTATCCAAAAAGGAAACCATGTCCTTTGCAATATTTGTATACACGCCTTTTGAGTTTAAAGCAATTATCTTTTCAGCTATTTCTTTTGCTCCTTCATAAATGTATTCAGTAAAAAACTTTGCCTGGGCTCCCTGACAGATATCAATCTTTTCTTTAGCCTCCGGCAGATCATTCTCCTCGGCATACAGTGTCTTAAATATTAAAAAATGCATAAATTCAAATTCAGCGGTAAGAGAATCGGGACGATCATGATCTAACTCCAAACCAAAGGCTTTGTAAAATCCCATGATATCACTAAGATGCTGGGCTTTCTGAAAAGTTCCCTGACTGGCATATTCTGTAGTATAAAGCCAGAGACCTTTATTGCGAAAAGTTTGATCATACTCTTTTTCGATAGCAACTTTATCGTCTTTTAATTGAGGGAAGTATTTAAAAAAATCGCTTCCCGGATAGGAAAAGGCTGCAGAAAAAATCTTATAATTAAGCAGTCTCTCTTTATTGAGATCAATTTTTTTGTCTTTATTGGCTTCTTTCATAAAATTTTCTTAGGTAATGCTTATTCTGCTGACTTTCCTCTCTTGATCACGCTTCTTTCTAATTATAATCGGTTCTTTTAAAGGAACTCTGATGATTTCCTCTGACTTATCATCATAGCCAATGACCTGACCGCTCTTTAAATCACCCTTTACCTTAAAGCTATGAACTATTTTACTGGTGCAACCCATTAAAACCAGAGCACCAATCAATTTCAGATCCTCATAACCCCTATTGTAATACTCTAC
>CAJXAF010000077.1 GCA_913050175.1 uncultured bacterium | reverse complement strand
TTTGCCTTCATCAATAGCAATTAAGGCTGCTGCAAGAATTGGCAGCTTAATTAAACTTGCTGCCGGAAATTGCTTGCGCACACCAAAGTAATGTTTCTTATTAGTTACTCTCAGGTCCTTTATTAAAACTGAGTAATCGACTCCTTGATTGCTAAGCTCTTGGGTTGCTATCTTTTGAATTTCTTTTAAGAGATTTTTTCCCTCATCAACCCCTGGCGTAATACAGGCTCTAATTCCTAGAATAAACAAGAGGCCAATAAAAAAGAAAAAAATAATCTTTTTTTGCTTGCCTAGTTTAGTATATGTTGATGAATTAATCATTATTGTTTAATTATCGATAACCTTTTAGAAAAAATAAAGGAAATGGTTATTTCGGCATGAAAATATGGCTAGTAAAAGCTTTATTTTATCATCCCCTGGCTTGGTTCGGCCTTCCATGGGTGAGAAGCAACGATAACTGCCATAAATAGCGTAATCAGAAGCCAGTCTCTACCAATTATAATCAACGACAATCGAGAATAGCCGCCATAGGGGTCGGTAAACTCTTGCTGCAATGAGGAGAGCAAAAGACCAATTAAAACTAGCGGCACAGTAGCCCGAATACAAAAGCTCCACCAGGAACCAACTTTCCAACTACTATAATTGTTAATATGTGATCTTAAAACACCTGTTTTATAAATCCAGCCAATCAAAATGCATTCAAAAATAGCAGCTATTACTAATCCGTATTGAGTCAGGAAGTGATCAACTATATCAAGCCAAAGAAGCCCGGCCCGGGTCGCAAAGATGAGTCCGCCCAAAAAACCCAAAACCGATAAGACCGAAACAACAGTTCTTCGTTTATAATGAAACTTATCGACAACACCGGAAGTAAAGGCCTCGATAATAGAAATTGAAGACGAAAGCCCGGCAATAACCAGGCTACCGAAAAACAAAACTCCGAAAAGTTTAGAAAAATGCGGCAAGAGGCTTATAGCCTTAGGAAAGGCGACAAAAGCAAGACCGATTGACTCTTTAACAACTTCATTTATAGGCTGATTAGTAGTTTTTGCCATATACCCTAAAATTGCAAAAACTCCAAACCCGGCAAATATTGAAAATAAGCAGTTAACCCCGCTTATGACCAGAGAATCCCTGACTATAGCAGTTTTTTTAGGTAGATAAGAAGCATAAGCAATCATAATGCCAAAACCCAAACTCAAGGTAAAAAATATCTGGCTAAAAGCATCCATCCAAACTCTGACATCAGAGAGGCGGGAGAAATCAGGAGTAAGATAGACACGGATACCACTCATGGCCCCGGGAAGACGCAGACCCCAAAAGACTATTGTTGCCGTTAAAATAAATAAAAGAGGCATGAAGATTTTATTAGCCTGTTCAAGACCTCTACGTATACCTTTAAAGACTATAAACCAATTTAAAAACCAGACTACTACCAGAGATAAAACTATCGGCAGGCGTATATCCCCGGCTTTAAAAGGGTTGTCACTTAGCATTAAAAATTTTTGGAAAAAGAAAGTGTTGGGATCAGAACCCCAGGAAAGGTTAAAGGAGAAGAAAAAGAAATTTAAGCACCATGAAATAATAACCGAATAATAGAGAACAATACCAAACATTACAAAAATAATTTGCCACCAGCCAAGCCACTCCCATTTCTTAGAAATACTGGCAAAGCTTGCCGGTGCTGAACCTCTCATCTTATGCCCTAAACCGATCTCTAAAATCATAAGTGGTATTCCTACCACAAAAAGAGCAATTAAATATGGTACTAAAAAGGCTCCGCCGCCATTTTTATAAGCTAAATAAGAAAAACGCCAGATGTTGCCTAAGCCTATGGCTGAACCTACAGCCGCTAAAACAAAACCTAAATGAGATTTCCATTGAGGGCGATGTTGGGCAATATTATTTTCCATTAAAACCTCCTCCCAAGAAAAGACTTAAAACTAAATCTGTGAAATTATATCAAAAAGGAAGGTATGCGTAAAGTGGATTTAAAATATACTTATATTGCTGAAATAAAAAGAATTAATTCTGACTAACTTCCTCCCAAAGGAATCCAGGTTAAGATTTGATGGTTGCCTGGATAGTCCCAAGCCCTCCAAGTTTGTCCTTGTTTAACGGGTATTAAAAAAACCCTTCCCGTTTTAGTGTCGATTTCCGCCATGATTGCACCATTCCTATAAAACTTTATTCCGTTATGACCATCTTCTACTACCCAATAGACAAGACCATCTGTAGCTGCTGTATAGGTCGTATCCCTATTTCTCGTTTCCCAGGTACCAAAACCACCACCTCCAGCATTCTGCCAAGTACCTACACCATTAGCATCAGAGGTTAAAACTTTACCTGAGCCCTGGTTTCCATCAACCATCTTAATGTTACCGACAACGTGCAGCTTCTCATTTGGGTTAGTGGTACCAATACCTGTATTACCTTATACCAAGAGTCCGTTGGCAGGGCCAACAGTGCCATTCGAAGTATAGGTGGCTCCGATTACGGTTTGACCCCATACCTCCAATCTATTTTCCATACCGTTTAGGAGCGAAGGCGTGTGGGCAATTCCCACTCCCGCACCTGCGAGATACACGTAAGCTGGCTGAGCTCCCGGCCTAGCGTGAAGAAGAATATCCCGTCCGCTACCAGTGGCAGGATTCTCATATGTAAAAATAGTAAAATCATCACCGTCGCCCCAGGGAGTGGTAGCATTATTATTCCACATAAGACCGGCAACGATATCATTATATCCATTGGCCACATCACCATCAGCTTTTAAAAGCCTTAAATAATCATAGCCGTGATCAGTGTCGTGAACACCCATCTGCAAATAGTCAGTTTTTAAAACACGATAGACTCCTTATGGTGACGGATAATAAGTGCTGAGGGTGATGGTTTCCTGACAAAAGCCTGGAAAATTTAAATAAAAATAAAGTATGCAAAATAGGAAAATTGAAAAATATCTTTTTTTCATCATATGCCTCCTCTTAGCGCAGTATTGCAATGTTAATATTGAATTTTTTAGCAATGCGCTTCAAATATACCCCCCGAACACAGGCATTACAATAGACGCTAAAATTTTACTGAAACCGTTTCAGCAATAGAAACGAATTATGCTAGGAAATACTTTGAGAGTGAAGCCTATTGGATAATAAAATATATTCTTTAATTGATAAATCTTGCGGCCGGAGGTTCGGATTTATCCCTAGGGAAGAAAAGAAATTTAAATCATCGATAAAAATCCTCAAGCTGTTATTTATTTTTTTACGCTTCTGGAAAAATGCTTTCTCTATAATCTCAAAAAGAAGTTTTTCATTAAGAGCTTTATCTGGCGGTGACTCATAAAATGAAATATTAATAAAAGCTGAGTCTACTTTTGGAACTGGAGAAAATGAGGTTGCCGGAATATCGAAAATTTTTCTTACTTTTGCATAATATTGGATAAGACAACTAAGAGGACAATAATAGGGAGTTGAAGGCTTAGCTATTAACTTCTCAACAAATTCCTTCTGAAAGGTAAAATATCCTTCATTTATGATTTTGCGATTTTGGACTATATAATGAATAAAGTCTTTGCTAATGTGATAAGGCAGATTGCCAACTAGGATAAAGTTTTCTGAAAACCTCTCTAGCGACAATGACAAGATATCTGCAGTAATAATACTGACATTGGGATTCGATAAAAATTTGACCTCTAATTTTTGAGAGAGCTGTTTATCAATTTCAATGCAATAAAGTTCTTTTGCCCTCCGAGCAATTTGGCAAGTAAGCGCTCCATCACCAGGTCCAATTTCGACAACAGTTTTATTGTCTATATCAAGAGAATCAATAATCTTGCCGACAATACTCTCATCCCGTAAAAATATTTGGCTTAAAACACGTTTTTGTCTCATGAAGAAAGGTCTACTGCAAGTTTTATGGCAGCTTCCATTGAGGAAGAAATCGGTCGCTTATTTTTATTTATCAAATCATAAGCAACCCCATGGGCAGGCGAAGTCCGGATAATTGGTAACCCTAAGGTAAGATTTACACCATCATAAAAAGATAACAACTTAAAAGGTATCATTGCCTGATCATGATAAGTACAGATAACACTGTCGAACTTATTTAAGTTGCTTTCAATGAAAATAGTATCCGCCGGATATGGCCCGAATACCGGTATTCTGCTCATCTTTGCAGCCTTAATTAGTGTCCTCTCCTCATTGCCAAAAAAGGTATCGACACCAGCATGAGGATTAAAAGAAGCTAGGGCAATTTTTGGCCTCTTTATTTTAAACTGAGACTTTAATGATTTATGGATTAAACAAATTGTTTCCTTAACCTTATCTGCTTTAATTAGGCTGGAAACTTTCTTTAAGGGTTGATGACGGGTAAGAAGAACCAGGCGCATTTTTTTAGAAACCATCATCATTGCAGTCGTCCTAAGAGCAAAGTATTTTCTCAGATACTCAGTATGGCCTTTGAAATTTAAAATATTCTTTTCTACGGCCTCTTTTGAAATTGGTGCGGTAATCAGCTTGCTAGCTAACTTAGCCTTGATTAATTCAAGACTTTTATTAAGGTAACCAATACTTGCTTTACCGCTTAATTTGCTGGCTGAGCCTTTCTGTAAATTCCTGATACCAGGGGTTTTTAAATCAATGAAATTTATTCTTCCCTTAAGGCGCCTAAATAAAGGTATTGATTCAAATATATAGCTGTCACCAATTAAAAAAAAGTCTATCGTATTGAGGTTAGAATTTTTAATTGCTTCTAAAGAAATTATCGGTCCGATTCCAGCCGGGTCACCGCTAGAAATAATAATTTTCCTCTTCATTCTAGTAAGTTGTAATCACAGCCTTTTCTTTAAGTTCGCTGACCCATTCGCTAAAACGGGATTTAAATTTTTGGGTTTTAAGGTAAGAATTTATATTTTCGTTTACTTCGTTTAAGGAAAGAAGCCGCGGTTGGTTAAGTTTATCGAAGTAAACTAAAAAATAAAAATCGTCGATTTTTTCAATGGTCTTTTCACCTTCATTTAAGGTTTCAACGATTTTAACAAATTCGGGGCGGAGCTCATTCTTGCTTGATTCAACTAAAACTAAAGCATTTTTATAGGTTTTATTAACCCCCTCTATCCCCTGCTCATCTATTAACATCGAAAGCTCTTTCATAGGAATATACTCTTTTGCCTGCGATATATAAAGTGAGTAAGTTAAGGGTGCGTAAAAATCCTTTTTGTTGTCACTATAGAACTGACTGATCTCCTGCGGCGAAATACTGATAAAAGATTTTACGTAGTGTTCAACAATGAGCTGCATAAGATACTTCTCT
>CAJXAF010000076.1 GCA_913050175.1 uncultured bacterium | reverse complement strand
GACCAGGAAAATATCAGTATTTGAAATTGAATTTGGACCGAAAAAAACTAATAATGAGCTAGAAGAGGAAGAAGAAGATTCAAGCCAGCCCCCGGCTTTTAAAGATGACTATAGAGAAGTATCTTATGATGACCAAGTCGAATACATAGAAGAGATAGACCTATCTGAAATAGATGCTCCTCAGCAGGAATACCTAGTAAAAAAGAACGATACTTTACAGAAAATTTCTTATCAGTTTTATGGAACAACAAAGAAGTGGAAAGCACTTTATGAAGCCAATAAAGACCTTTTAAAGAGTTCTGACAGACTTTACCCGGGAGTAAAGTTAAGGATTCCGGCTTTATAAAATTTAGACAATGCAGAAACTACTTGCCCTAGAAGACTTCTCCCGCCTTTCCTATATTTGCGGAACAGAGGATAGTAATATAAAATCTTTACAGAGCTTTTTAGGAATCACAATAGATATTAAGCCCAACGGTCTTCTTCTAAATGGGAGTAAAGAAAAAATTGCTAAAGCCTCTAAAATAATATCTAAAATGGATGATTTAGCTAAAGAGGGAGTGTCTTTAAGCCAGGAGGATTTAGCCTCCTACCTTAACAATTACAATAAAGATAAAGATTCTAACTCCTTGGCAAAAGCTAAGAGTAAAGACGGCGAGCCCGGTATCCGTGTTTCTTCTCTCAAAAAAAAGCTAGTTTTTCCTAAAACTCCCGGCCAAAAAAAGTATATTGAAGCGATACAAAAAAATGATATAGTTTTTTCTACGGGCCCGGCAGGTACTGGCAAAACATATCTGGCTATGGCTATGGCAATAAACTTTTTGCTTCAAAAAAGTGTGCGCCGTATAATATTGACCAGGCCGGCCATGGAAGCCGGAGAATCGTTAGGATTTTTGCCCGGTGATATACATGAAAAATTAAGCCCGTATTTAAGGCCTCTTTATGACGCTTTATATGATATGATGGACGCAGATGTTATCGAGGACAACTTAGAGACCGGGGTAATCGAGATTGCTCCCTTAGCTTATATGAGAGGCAGAACTTTAAATAATGCTTTTGTTATTCTCGATGAAGCTCAGAATTGTACTGCCGAGCAATTAAGGATGTTTTTAACTAGATTGGGATTTGATTCCAAGGCAGTTATTACCGGTGACACTACCCAAAGTGATCTTCCCGGAGGTACGCCGGCAGGACTTATTGAGGCTATTGATATTTTAAGCAAAATCAAGGGCATTAAGCTTAATAGCTTAGGTAAAAAAGATGTTATCCGTCACCCCTTAATTCAGAAAATAATACACGCATATGAAAGTCACTATAGCAAAAAAAGAAATTAATTTAAATAACGTATCTGTCGGTCTAGGCTTTTTTGGCATCCTGGGCTTTATCTTTTTTATTTACTCAATAGATTATGCTATTCTTATGCTTGCCTTTCTTCTTTTCCTCTACGCAAAGTTTGTCCGCAAAATCGAGAACATCCCTTCTTATCTAGATCTTTCTATCCTAGGGGTGCTGGCGGTATTAATACCGCTTTTAACAACCGTAGTATTTAAGCTTCCCGGATATGCTATTTCAGCGATTGGTTTTGCGATTTTAATTACTCTTTTATTTGAGAATCTAGAACTTACCTTTTTGTTCTCAATCTTTATATCTTTTTTGGGTGCTGGTATTGAAGGCGGTAATTACAACTTAGGCGTTAGTCTCTTTGCCGGTTCAATCACTGCTGCAATGCTTTCTTACCGGGTAAGAAGGAGATTTCAGGTAATTAGAGCAGGCTTTTTAGGGGGGCTGGTGCAATTTTTGGCAGCTTTTATAATGGAGAGAGAACAGAGCTTTTTTATTCTTTCCGGTCCGGACTTAAACTTATTTTCAGTTTGTTTCTTAAATGGCATCATCTCGGCATCTCTTTTTGCCGGAATCCTGCCATTTTTTGAGTATATATTTAAAGTTGTAACTAATATTTCTTTGCTCGAGTTATCAGATTTTAATAATCCTCTCATGCGCCGTTTAATTCTTGAGGCTCCCGGTACATACCAACACTCATTAGTTGTGGCTAACTTAAGTGAGTCAGCAGCTGAATCAATCGGAGCCAACTCTCTTTTAGCCCGGGTTGGTTCATACTACCATGATATTGGTAAAATGCTAAAACCAGAGTATTTTGTGGAGAATCTTGTAAATTGCAAAGACATGCATAAGAAATTAAAACCTTCAATGAGTAAACTTATTATATTTAACCACGTTAAAGAAGGGGCAGAGTTAGCAAAAAAATCTCATCTCAACCCTAAAATAATTGACTTTATCTATCAGCATCACGGCAAAACTCTTGTTTATTATTTTTATCAAAGGGCAAAAATGCTGGAGCCGGAAGGAAAACACGAGGAAGAGTATCGCTATCCCGGGCCAAAGCCGCAAAGTAAAGAAACTGCTATTGTGGCTTTAGCTGATACAATTGAAGCTTTATCGCGCACCCTTGATGAGCCCAATCCTTCCCGGATTGAGGAGATGGTTAGAGATTTAGTAAAGAAAAGATTTATGGAGGGTGAGCTAGATGAGAGTTCTCTAACTTTAAAAGATCTAGAAAAAATTACTCAAAGTTTTATCAGGGTTTTAAATGCAATGTTTCATGTTCGGATCAACTATCCTAAAGAAGAGGCTAGGGCCAGATTTGAAGATAGAAGAAATAAAGAAAATAAGAATAATAACCAAAACCAAAAGCCTCCAAGAGAGTGAAGATAGACATAGCCAACCAGCAAAAAATAAAAAAAATAAATTTATTAGCCTTGCGCCTTCTAGTAAAGAAGATACTCCTGGCCCTAGATTTGCTAACGGCAAAAGTTTCCTTGCTTTTATGTGATAATGACATCATAATTGGCTTGAATCGCAAGTACTTTAAGAAATCACTTCCTACTGATGTTATAGCTTTTCCTTTGAGTGAGGATAGAGGTAATGATTACTTTGGCGAGGTAGTTGTTTCAGTCCAGCAGGCAGTTATACAGGCAAAAGAATTGGGCAATGATTGGAAGCAGGAATTATTGCTCTATATTATCCATGGAATTCTGCATTTAACCGGCTATGATGATTCAACTAAGGCTAAACAGGAAGCGATGTTTAAGAAGCAAGAACAACTTTTAAATCAGATACTTGCTAAGAACAAGAAGCTGGATTTTTAAATATTAACTATGGTTAGTAAAGACTTAGGGTTCATTCTCAAAAGATTTAATTTTAGAGAAACCAGTGTAATTACTACTCTCTATCTGCATAATTACGGTAAGATTAGGGGTATCTTAAAAGGATTTTATACTCCTAAAAAGGAATTTTCCTCAAGTCTCAATGTTTTTAGTCTAAACGAATTCATCTTTTACCCTAAACACAGCGAAATTTGGCTAGTTTCAGGCGTGGACTCAATTAGAGAGTATCCTGCTTTGCGTTCTAATATTGCCAAAGCACGAGTTGCCGGACTTTTTGCTAATATAGTTGATAAAGTAATGCAGCTTCAGGATCCTAACAAACAAGTTTTCGCACTGATCCAAAGGTGTTTTGATTTGATAGATATTAATAATGAATCTACAATCCTTTATATTTTCTTGATAAAGTTTTTAACTTTCTCCGGTTTTAAACCTGAATTCGGCAATTGCTTAAATTGTAAAGCGACTTTAAGGTATGAAAGATTATTTAGTGTAGCTAGAGGCGGATTTATTTGTAAGTCATGTTCTGGGGCCGATAAAGACTTACTTTTAATAAGTAAGCAAGCCTGGCGCTCTTTAACTTATATCCAGGATACTGACTTCCCTTTGGTTCAGCGCTTAAATATATCGCCTAAGTGTCAGGATGAGATTTTTTATATACTTAAGGAATTTATAGCTTATCACTTTGAATTTGACCTCGCCAGTTATATTAAGAATAGAAATCTTTCCTTAACCGCAAGTAAGGTAAGGGTTTAAACTGGTAAAAAAGAGGAGCTTGTGTATTTAGCTCCTTGTAATTGATATAGTTGCAGGGGGTTTTATTTGAATGAATTATATATACCAAAAATGTACTTAAGGCTGTTATTCTTGTTAGCCTATTAGTATTCTTTACTGCTTTTATACAGAAGAATAAGCTGCCAAGTAAAGATTTTATTTCCTTTGAATTACAACAAGAACCTTTACAGACGAAAACAGACAAAGATCAGTTTAGCGTAAGCAAAAAGGATATAGTATATACGATTAGCCCTCTTTATAATTATGCGTTATATGGACTAGTTGTCTCTTGCCATAATACCCGGGCTTGGGGTGATGTCTACCATAGGCAATGGAAGGATTTTATTAATGTTAAAGATATTTGTGTTATTTGGGGAGAAAATATTAAGACTGATGTGTATAAACAAATAAAGTTTTCCAATGGTAGCTTTACATGTTATTTAAGAAGTGATGACCACAATGTCTGGAAAAGATTTGATCAAAACTGTTTATCAAACAACCATATCTTATCAACAGATGGAAAAATTTCTAAAAGATTGGCCGGCGTACGCAAAGGGGATCAGATCTATCTTAAGGGGTATTTGGCAAGCTATTCCCATAGCAATGAGTCATTTAAACGTGGAAGCAGTATAACCAGAACAGATAGAGGAAACGGGGATAGAGGAAACGGGGCTTGTGAAACTGTTTATGTTACAGATTTTTCTATTCTTAAAAGAGCAAATTCACTCTGGTGGTTTCTCTCTTGGTTAACAAAATACGTAATTATAAGCTGTTTGATTTTTCTGGTGATTGTCCATTTTAAGTCCCCGGTTTGTTATCGAGGTTAAGTGTCTTAATCCCCTGTAATTAATATAGTTGCAGAGGGTTTTTATTTGGAATATAATGATATTTAAAGGGAGGAGGTTTTAAAGGTAAAGGATTCATGAACTTTTGTTGTGGTGATTATAAAAAAGGCTTTATTTAATCTTTATGATAAAAGCCAAAAAGGAGGGTTAGAATGCATACAGGAAAAGTAAAAAAGTTAGTTCGCGAAAGAGGTTTTGGTTTTATAAGCGATACTGACGGTAGTGAAGTATTTTTTCACAAGAATAGCCTTGTGGATGTTGAGTTTGACGCTTTGAATGAGAATGATGAACTTGAGTTTGAAGTTGAACAATCTCCCAAAGGCCCAAGTGCTACTAATGTGAAACTTGCCGGTAAATAGTAAAGGTTTATTGGCTACTATATTTGTTTAATACTGCCTCACCTATATGGTGAGGCAGCCTTATTTATAGGCCTTTATCCAATCTGGCAATCCGGCTCTTTATTGTTGAAACAATTAGGTTTTGCTTTATAATGGGTACTTCCCTCAATACAATGAGTATATTATATGATTTATAAGAATAGAAAAGTCATTCCTATAGAAGACAGGGCAAAGAAAGCAACCGGTAAACTTTATTTGCCCTCAGATATCGATATTAAAATTCTCCAAACACTTAAATATGAGTATCCTAAACAGAGAATCATTGTTGAACTGACCAATGATGAATTTACCTGTGTCTGCCCTTATT
>CAJXAF010000075.1 GCA_913050175.1 uncultured bacterium | reverse complement strand
AAATTGTCAGAAAGGCCCCACAGCTTCACCTTGCTGTGAATGCCCGAATTGTCTTTCAATTGCTAAGGGTAACTCCTTAGACATTATTGAAATTGACGGTGCTTCCAATAGAGGAATAGATGAGATCAGGACCTTGCGTGAGAATGTAAAACTATCAGCTGCCTCCAGCCGTTATAAGATTTATATTATTGATGAAGTCCACATGCTTACTCAGGAAGCCTTCAATGCTCTCCTTAAAACACTGGAAGAGCCGCCAAGACACGTAAAATTTATCTTTGCTACCACTCATCCCCATAAAGTTATCCCAACCATACTTTCCCGGTGCCAGAAGTTTCAATTCAGTCTTCTTTCTTTGGAGGAGATAGCTAAAAAGCTTAAGACAATAGTAAAACTTGAAAAGGTAAAAGTACCGGAAAACTTAATCTATACTATAGCTAAAGCTGCCGGGGGAAGTATCCGTGATGCTGAGAGTTTACTTGATCAGCTGGTTCCGGTAATTTTAGAGAAAGGAGACTTAGAGGATATATTTTCCTTTCTGGGAATAATTGATGAGAGTAGCTTAAATAAAGTTCTTGAAAGTATTATTACCAAAGACTTAAAAGAAGTTTTAACTTTTATTGATGCTATGGTTACTGATGGAAAAGACTTAGGAGTCTTTACAACTGCTTTTATCGAACACTTGAGAAACATCCTCTTGGCTAAGGTGAGCCCAAAAGCTTTTAACGAATTAAGCGATGTTTCTCCGGAAAGTAAAAACTTTATATCTAAGCTGGCAGCTAGCGTATCAACAGCTGACATTTTAAAGTTAATTGACTCACTTATTGGGGCAAAGACTATAGCTAGTAGGTTAAATACAATTAGAGTGCCCTTAGAATTAGCTTTTATAAAGTATGCCTATGATGAAAAAGACCTACCACCAGTAGTTTATACTTCTGATAAGAAGTCTCAAAGCAGTACTTTAAGTAAGAAGTCTTCTACCAAGAAAGCAAAGTCTTATTCTGAGATTACTATAACTGCCGATGATCTTGGTCAACCAGTAAAAGACTCGAAAGAATCTCTCAAAGAAGAAGAAAAAAAGAAAGCTTCTTTAGATAGCGTTATTAATAATATGGATTTAGGTGAGAAAGAGCCGGAAAAAGTAAAAGAGCCTGAAATCGAGACCGAGGATATAGATAATTTAGAGGTAGAAGCCGATAATATTTTGCTTACTCCTTTTAAAGCTAAGTGGGAGGAAGCTTTAAAGCATATTCAGAGGTCAAGAGCAGCTATAGGTTCTCATCTTTCTTTTGCTATACCCTTTGTTTCTAAAGGTGATATTGTTACTATTGCTTTTGATCCCAGTGATTCTTTCCATAAGGAGATGATCGAAGGGACTAAAAAGGTACGTTTTATTGAGGATGCTTTTACAAACCTCTTAGGAAAACAAGTGCATATTAAACTAATACTTCAGACTTTAGCTCAAAGGCCAAGACAAGACCTATCTAATGATAGTAAAGATAATAATGTAAGCGAGGAAAAAATAAAGAGTAAGTTATCCGGTGATAACGAGTTTTTAAATGACCTCTTTGATACTTTTGGCGGAAAATTCCACTCAGAAGAGAAATAATTATGGGTTTTAAAAGAATATTCGGTGAGTTAGTTAAGGGGTTTTCAAGATTCCCCGGTGTAGGTCGCAGGAGCGCTGAGCGGATGGTTTTTTACCTCTTAAAGATGAAACCTGAGGAAGTTAAGCAGTTTGCCGAGAATGTTCAAGAGATTCATAACCACATCAAGCCTTGTAAGCTCTGTAATAACTTTTCCACTAAAGATATCTGTTCAATCTGTCAGGACCCAAAGCGTGAGCAGGATACAATCTGTATTGTTGAGGAGCCCAAGGATATTATGGCAATTGAGAAAACTTCTCACTATAGAGGGCTTTATTATGTTTTACTGGGTTCAATCTCTCCCTTAGAGGGCCTTGGCCCAGAGAATTTAGATATTGGAAAACTAATTAATCGCCTCCAAAAAGGCGATATCAAAGAAGTCGTTATTGCCACTGACCCTGATACCGAGGGTGAGTTGACTGTTCAGTATTTAATTGAGAATATTTCTAAGTACAAAGTTAAAATATACCGCATAGGCATTGGCATTCCCTTAGGTACACAGATAGAATACATTGATTCAGCAACTCTAGGCCAAGCC
The DNA here is from genome assembly GCA_913050175.1 of uncultured bacterium. GTDB lineage: Bacteria > Omnitrophota > Gorgyraeia > Duberdicusellales > 4484-171 > JAFGHG01. The sequence goes on along the minus strand of CAJXAF010000075.1, from coordinate 3,531 downwards.
CTGCTTGAGAGGAAAGTCATAACTTGACCTGAATTACCATATAAGTTATAATTGTAGCTTTTCAGCAGGAAATCTGCTTAATTGCTCTTTAAATAATATATCCCCGGTAGCTCAATTGGTAGAGCGGTTGGCTGTAAGCTATGCATGGAGGAGATGTTTTGGCACAAACAAAAGATAAGCGTAAGTATGAAGATAGGAGAGACTATCTCATTGAAGCTGTCAGGAAAAGACGGCGAACTCTACGCTTAAAAGCTATTACTAGCAAAGGCGGCAAATGCCAAGTATGTGGGTATAGCAAATGCCAGGAAGCATTGGAATTTCATCATATCGATGAAGAAAGAAAAAGCTTTGGCATTTCTAAAAAAGGTTATACTCGATCTTGGGATAAAGTAAAAGCCGAAATTGAAAAGTGTGTGCTTATTTGCGCTAATTGCCATCGCGAAATCCATGCCAGACTAGCAGCATCTAATGGAAACATTAGAATGAAAAGTGGGTGAATTCAGGGAAACCTTCATGGTTTATCAACCATATGGCAATCCTGAGCCAAGTCTTGATTTAATATCAAGGAAGGTGCAGAGACTATTCCGAGAGGAAGTAGCCCGACAAGAGTCGGTCGAAGCGCCCACCTCCTAACGCTGAAAAGCAATGGAGATGATATAGTCCAGGCCTTAAAGAAATTTAAGGAGTAACTGTAACCAATAGGTCGTAGGTTCGAGCCCTACCCGGGGAGCCATAAAAATAATGCCCCACCCTTTCAGGGTGGGGATTTTTTTATGCTTTTGAGGCAGGATCGAACCTTATGCCCGAAGGGCATATTAGGGTGAGCGACCGAGGACGAGAGTCCTGGGGGAGTGCCGCGACCCCTACCCAGTGCAGAACAACCTTTTCAATAACTTCTAGAATCCAAGGGGACACACAGGTACGTGTCCCCAAATACTGCAAGGTTAGACCCATAAAGCCGTATTTTACAGATTGTTTAAGTCGAGAGTGATGGATAAAGCGTCTGGAAACCTCTAACTATCTATGATAATATAATTTATAGAGTGATTTATACGGCTGAGAGAAAAGTTTGGAGGTAGAAAATGAAAAAGAAGGGACTGATTATTTTATATATCTTTATTGCAGCTCTCTTTTATAACCCATGTATGGCTAGGGAAAAGGCTACAGCAGATTATGAGACTAATATTAGTAAAGATGAAGCTATTGCTATTGCAAAAAAAGTGCTAAAAATAGAAAATGATATTCCTGACGACATGGAGCTTAACATTCATTTTGTTTCGGACGAGGAGGCAGGTGATGAGGGACCGAGTATTGCAGTGAGTGATGATTTCGAAGACAATACTGGTATCGTGTCTTTAATGAGTGAAAAACTACCTAAAAAGTTTACAGGTAGTAAAAATAGTTATTGGTCTGTTACCTATCAATCTAAAGAGCATAAGAAATTAGGATATCCGGAATGCAATTGGGGGGTACCAATAATAAGGATTGATAGTAAAACTGGGGAGCCTGTTGGACCACGCTATATAAATTAGCATGGGGATAGCCGTGGTCATAGTTTATTCGTTTTTTCTGACACACAAGAGTTGCATAATCCATCCAAATAAAATTAATAAATTGAGAAAAAAATGAAGTTTCTATTGAAATTATTTTGTCCGTTTACTCGGATGTGTAAAAGAAAGAATATTAAGCCACCAGTGTATTTAGATACCATCGAGGATAAAGGAGGGTTCTTTCTGGTTCGCTTAAAAGGATCCCTGGATATGGATGTGCTTGCCGGTAATCGTGACAAGATGACAGCGGTAAGCAAAGAGATGAACCTGGATACTAAAAATATTCTTATTGATTTTGAAAATGTAACCCACACCGATAGTTCGACAGTGGCAGCCTTGTTGGGTCGCTTTTTGGATATTCAGAAGGTAAAAAAGCGCATTGCTTTGTTTAATGTTCCCGAGGAATTTCGTAAATTGATTGAAATTCTTAGAGTAGAACACAACTTTCTGATTTATGACAAAGAGCTGACTGCCCTCAGAGAATTTCGTTAATAATTACTACTTGATAAATAAATAATGTCGTTTTGGTATAATTGGGATATGAAGAAAATACTTATATTGATACTCTGCACATTCTTTTTATTTGGTTGTGGCAAAAGGAAAGACTATGATTTAGTTAACTACCAAAAACCTGGCGGTGCTATTATACCCTACAAAATAGATAAAGAGACTGGGCAAATAACACACCGTTTTCACACTGGTTATGGCTGGGAGAGATATGACCCATCAAAAGTAGATATTCAAATCATACATTCTGCCTGTACATGTTATGAGAACGAAAAAGAAGCTGAGAGAGTGACAAAAGAGTCTAAGAAAGAGGGAATACGTAATTTAGGAACTCTCACTGCGATATTAATTCACACAAAGAAAGAGTGTGAATCCAAAGGTTACTACTGGCATTGTAAACCCACCAAATAAAATCTAATAGTTATATTCGGCATATTTCACCCCACACCCAGTCTACATTAATTTCCTTACCTTGAGGTCTCGGGCTTAAATCTTAATCCTTCACAAATCAAGGCTTAGCTGACACCAGCTAGCTGTTAATCCCGTCCAATAGGGGGGGTGTGAAAAAATACTTGACAATACAATAGTTGCATAGTACACTATTTTTAGAAAGAGGAGAGTGTTTTATGGATGTAATGAGGATATATGGGGTTAAGACAGGTGATGCGAAGTATCATGAACAAATGTTTTATGGTACGGCAGCAGTATTCAATGTTTTAGAAAGGGAGGTTTCTGTATATTTGAGAAAATATAAGTTATCACCAGCCAAATATAATGCCCTTATGCTTATAAAACATCAAGCAAAGAAAGAAGGGATAAGGCAAATTGAAATATGCAAACAACTTATCGTTACTGCTTCCAATATGACTCGTTTACTGGATAAGCTCGAAAAAGATAAGTTCATAGAAAGATTTCCACATAGAAGTGATAGGAGGGTGAATCTTATCCTGATAACCAAGAAAGGATCAGATTTACTTGATCAGGTTTGGCCGGGGTATGTTGAGAAAGTAAAAAAATTAGCAAGTAAATTACCGTTTTCAGAACAGAAATCATTATCACAATTATTGCTCAAGTGGTTTTCTGTATTAAATTTATAAAAAAGAGTTATAGAACATTTAAAAGCATTAATAAGGAATAAATAGAATGAAGATTTTATTAATAATGCCGGATGCAAAGATTCATAAGCTGAAGATCGGTAAGCTTTCTGTATCATTTCGAGAAGCCCCTTTAACTCTAACAACTTTAGCCGCACTTGTACCTACCGAGCTTAAGGCAGAAATTAAGATTATTGATGAAAGTGTGGATAAGGTTTCTTTTAATGAAGATTACGATATTGTAGGCATAAGCTGTTTAACGGGAACAGCTCATCGAGCTTATACTATCGCTGATATTTATAGAAAGAAGGGTGCAACAGTAGTGCTGGGAGGAATTCATGTTTCCTTGTTGCCTGATGAAGCTATGGGGCATGCCCACA
>CAJXAF010000074.1 GCA_913050175.1 uncultured bacterium | reverse complement strand
TTGAGAATTATGCACAGAAATATGATAAGGAATGTTTTGTTCAAGGGACGCTTGGAGAATGCGATTTCATTGAAAAAGAAATAAATCGCGATAAATCCTTAAAAATTATTGATATCGGCTGTGGCACCGGACGTCATTCTATTGAGATGGTAAAAAGAGGTTATCAAATTACGGGAATCGATTTATCAGAGTCACAGCTAAAAAGGGCGATGGAAAAAGCAAAAGAGCAAGGAGTAGAAATTGATTTTCAGAAACATGACGCAAGAAATCTTCCTTTTAAAGGAGAATTCGATTTAGCCATAATGCTTTGTGAAGGCGGATTCTCTCTGATGGAAACAGATGAGATGAACTTTGAGATACTTAAGAACGCGACAAAGGTTTTAAATGATAAAGGTAAGCTGATATTCACCACATTAAATGGATTATTCCCGCTTTTTCATTCAGTCAAAGAATTCTATCAGTCAGCAACTAAAGAAGGAAGCGCCGAATGTAAAGGGTGTTCATTTGATTTGATGACATTTCGCGACCATCATACGATTGTTTTCGAAGACGATGCAGAAAATAAAAAAGAATTAAAATGCAATGAGCGTTATTATGTGCCCAGTGAAATAACTTGGCTTTTAAAAGCTCTTGGGTATAAAGAAATAGATATTTTTGGTGCAAAACTGGGAGCCTTTTCAAGAAATGACAAGTTGACTACTGAAGACTTTGAAATGCTCATCGTCGCAGAAAAATAGTCGCGTAAAAAATTACCATACTTGATAAAATAAAAGGAATAAATTTAACAGAGAGTTGCTGATTCCTCTATAATGCAGGGTCTAACCTGGTTCAACCAGCAATCCCATACGCAACTCCTTGCGATAAAAAATGTCGTAACTTTTGTTTTGATCAAAACAAATATAACTCATCATATAGCTGAAAGTAGAATAATGATACGAATCAAGCGTAAGTATTTCTATTATCTAATCGCAGTTCTGGCAACTTTTCTGGTTACTCAAGAATTAAATCATTTTATTTCTGCTAATTGTAGTACGGTTGAAAAACTCAGTTTAAGCCCCAAAAGTCAATTCTATCTTCATATTGAAGGTCACACTCCTCCTAAGACTTCAGTCGTCCACAAACAATTCAATTTTCATATTGTTTCACCTGGGGTGTGGCGGTCAAGTCAGCCTAATGAAGAGTCTATCACTAAAATGAAGGAGTACGGCTTAAAGACTATTGTTAATCTTAGACGTAATGAGTCAGTAAATCGTTGGGAGCGGGAATTAGCCGCGAAGCTTTCTATAAATTATTATAGTTTTCCTATGAGTGCATCAGTTAAACAGGATAAAAAGAAGTTAGCAGAGGTCCTGCGCATTATAAGTGAGCCATTAAATCAACCGGCACTGATTCATTGCTATGCCGGCAAAGATAGGACAGGCCTTATAGCCGCTCTTTATCAATTAGAATTCTCCAATGCCAAATTCGATGATCTGCATAAAGAAATGCTAATGTATGGATATAGTGAGGATTTTTTTCCAGAAATAATCAAAACCGTAAGATCTTGGATGTATGTCCAATAAAGAGTATAATTATAGAAAAGGCTTAGATAGCGATACCAGTATTTTTTAATATTTATTAAAAATGTCACCAATAAACAAAGATAACTTAGTTCTTCGAGCAACATGTCTCAATTGTATTGATGGACGCGTACAAGTGCCGGTTTTAGATTGGATCAAAGAGCGGTATAAAATTAATTTTGTAGACATTATTACTGCTGCAGGCATGGATGGGGTTCTAGCCTCAGGAAATAACCTTGATGAAATCCTTCGCAACCTTGATATTTCCATTAATGTTAATAAGTCTAGTCGCATTTTTCTTGTTGGCCATTATGACTGCAAGGGCAACCCTGTTGATGAAAAGCTTCATCGTGATAATATAAATAAGGGTGTTGAGGGGTTGAAAGCACATCGGCCGGAACTTGAAATTATTGGACTTTGGGTTAATAGTAGTTGGCAAGTTGAGGTATGTTCTAAGTAGGTTCTAATTTATTTCAACCAACAAACCCATATTAATACCATAAATTTTTTTCAATGCTTTGGCATGTTTATATTATTAAGTGTTGCGATAAGACCCTTTATACCGGAATAACCAAGGATTTAAAACGCCGCATCAATGAGCACAATGATGGTCGAGGGTGTCGCTATACTAGTGGTCGTTGGCCAGTAGAGCTAATATATTCAGAAAAACTATCGACTAAATCTAAGGCTTTAAGCAGAGAAAGCCAGATTAAAAAACTTACCCGTCAGGCAAAGATTAAATTGGTAAACAAGTTTAATTGATTGTTTCAAAGATAGAATAACTATGAATTTTCTGGATTTTTGGAAAAAGCTATTTAAAGAGGAGAAGAAAAAACCTAAGCGTAGGAAAACTCGCAAAACATCTAAACCAGCAAAAAAGAAGGTTAAAAAAGTTATAAAAAAGAAAAGTCCTCAGAAAACAGCAAAAAAGACTGCCAAGAGAATAAAAGCTAAGCCTAAGAAGAAAGTACAAAAAAAGAAAACCACTAAAAAAGCAAAACCGTCCAAATCAAAAAAACCAGCTAAAAAGGTAACAAAAGAAGCCAAAGAAAAAGAGATAGGTATCATAACCCACTATTTTTCAAAGATATCAGTGGCAATAATTAAACTAAAGAGCGGTTTAAAAATCGGAGATAAGATCCATATAAAGGGTGCTAATGATGACTTCAAGCAAGTCATTAGGTCAATGCAGATTAATAAAAAAGATATCAAGGGAGCCAAAAAAGGCGACGAGATAGGAATCAAGGTTTCCAAACCTGCCCATGAGAATGGTAAGGTTTTTAAAGTAAGATAAAGTTGTTTTTAATAAGATAAAAAAATACTTGAAAAATTCTCTAAATAAATTAGAATTTAATAATGGCTATATAAACAAATATATTTAGGAGGTACTAATATGCAAGACCAAAATAAAGAGCCAAAATCAGTTCTCGATGAAGTAGGAAGGATTGAGAAGAAAGATAAGAAGAAGACCTGGAAGAAACCTACCCTTGAAGATGTCTCAGGCAAGGTTATGGCCCAGCCATACATACGCTTTACTTGATCTTACAGTAAACTCTAATTAGTTATCTTATTGTTAGTCGGTTTATTGAAAAAAGCGTATTCTTGTAACTTCGTAAGGTATCATTCCTTTAGCTAAAATTATATTTAGATTGAAGTCTGTTGTAGGAGTGCTTTAAATAAGGAGTAATTATGGAATTCCAAAAACATGTAAAAGTTAGACAAGAAAAATTCGGTGCAGTTGTTTTTGAGACTCTACGTGAAAAAATATTTGTAACCAATGAATCCGGTGCCCAAATACTTAGCTTGCTTCAAGCCGGCAAAGAGCCGGAAGCCGTCACTAATGAACTAAGTAGTATGTATGATGGTGATCCGGCAGTAATAAAAAAAGATGTAGATGAAGTTATTTCAACGCTACAGGAAAGCGGAATTATTAAAAATTAAGGAGAAAAAATGATAGAGAATGAATTACGCCCAAAGGTAAATGAATTCGAAATACAAGGAACTAATTTTTCAGATTACCAATCACCACTTTTTATCGCCTGGCAGTTAAATTCAATTTGCAATCTCGAATGCCTTCATTGTTGTGAAGAGGCTGGTGAGATTATGCCTAATGAACTTAACCGGGAAGAAGTAATGGATTTTTGTCAGCAGATTGTTGACTTAAATATTCCTTATGTTGCTATTTCTGGCGGTGAGCCAATGATGCACCCTGATTTCTTTAAAATCTGTGAGTTCTTTCGTAGTAATGGTATTAGTTTGAAAGTCGAGACAAACGGACTATTTATCAACAAAGAGGTTGCCGCAAGATTTGGCAAATTAGGATTTAGATCGGTACAGATAAGTGTTGATGGTGCTTCCCAGGATACTTTTGAGAAAATGAGAATAAAAGGAAATTTTAAAAAAGTAATTGAAGCCTGTAAATTTTTAGTCGAAGCCGGAGTAAATACAGAAATTGTATTTGTGCCAACTAAGTTTAATATTCATGAAACAGGTAAACTCATTGATATGAGTTATGATATGGGCATATACGGATTCTATACCGGCAAAATAATGCAGATTGGCCGGGCCGGGCAAAACTGGGATATACTTTGTCCCTCAGCGCAAGAGTACGAAGAGTTTTTCAAAGTCTTAACTGAGAAAGAAAAACAATATGCCGGTAAGATGAAAGTTTATTACTACCCTTATGATGTAATTGAGGAGTTAAAGTATAGATTGGAGAAGCCTTCAGCAAGTTTGCTAGTTATACCTAATGGTAAGACTAAACTTATTGGACCGCTTCCTTTCGTTTGTGGAGATTTACGAAAAAGTAAGCTCTCTGAAATTTGGAATGATTATCAAAAAGCCTGGAAAAAGGATGAGGTTATTAGTTTTACGAAACAGGTAATTGAGAATCCCGAATTATTAAAAGAGGCTAATAAGTGGCGGGAGCTTTAAAGAAGTTTTTTAAACTCCTACGCTATAGATTTTTATTGATTGCCGGTCTCCTTCCCTACTGTTTAGGCGCTACTATATCTTTTTATACCCATGGCCAGCTAAGCCTTTCTTTATTTCTTACAGGTCTTATAGCCCTATTCTTTGTTTTAGCCGGAGTAGAGGCTTTTAATGAATTCTTTGACTGGCAGCTAGGTACTGATCGGGTTTTTGCCCTCAATCCAGAACCAGTCACTAAGAAAACTTTATTCTTCGGTTTATTATCTTTTTTTATTGCTTTTCTGATTGCAATTTTTCTTACTAAAAAAGCCGGGTTTACCATTATTATTTTTGCTTTCCTTGGTTTTTTTGCTGCCTTTTGCTATCTCGGTCCGCCGCTAAAATTTGCTTATCGAGGATTAGGAGAAGTGGTTATAGCAATTTCCTATGGACCTTTGATGATGGCGGGTAGTTATTATCTGCAATCTAGGAGGATAGATAGCTCTCTACTTCTTTTATCGCTGATCCCGGGTATTTTTCTATTTTTAATCGCTATTCTTAACGAAGTTCCCGATTATTTTCAGGATCGATTGGCTGGTAAGCGTAATATTTGTGTTAGACTTGGTCAGAAAAAAGTTGTAAGATTGTATGGGCTGATAATGACTATCTTTTATATTCTTATGGTTGTAGCTATCTTAGCCGGTGTATTCCTAAAATTTACCTGGTTCCTGTTTCTTTGTATACCTTTGTTTTTAGCAAGTTACTCAAAAGGTATAAAAACCTACGAAGATCCTTATCAGTTTTTTTCAGCAATTCGTTATCTGATAATTAACTATGTTATTACTATTTTTATTCTAATTAGCGGTTTCGTCTTAACTTCGCCTTATAAATCTTAATCCTATGGTAGAAGCTAAATCCCTAAAATCAGTATTTTTTAGCTCGCTAAAACTTAAATCGCAAGAGTCGTGCTTAATAGTAACTGATACGATAAAGGAGTCTATTGGCCGGGATTTTTATAATTATGCTTCAAGTATTACTCCTTTTTCAAAAATTATAGTTATTGAGCCAACTAAGGAACACTCATCAGAGCCACCGGAGGAGGTTGCCCAGGAAATGCTTAAATTCGAAGTCCAGCTCTTAATAACTGCTAAATCTCTAACTCACACCAAGGCTAGAAGAGATGCTAGTGCTAAGGGCAGGCGTATTGCTACTATGCCGGGGGTAACTGAAGACATTTGCAATCGTTGTCTAGGTATAGATTATGCTAAATTAA
>CAJXAF010000073.1 GCA_913050175.1 uncultured bacterium | reverse complement strand
AGGGTCTAAAATAGTGTCTTTTACAGGCTTTGAGCTAGCCTTAACTAAGGAAGGCGAAAACTTTATCTAGGAGGATTTATGGAAACTCTGCTTCTCATTAAATTGCGTATGATATCCTGTGTTTCTTTGCTGATTGCAATTACCGGCTTATTCCAGCTGCGCTTATCAGTATCTCAGGAAGAAAATCCTAAAGTTGGTGAGCCAGCAAAAGCGGTCTTTAATTACCGCTACATGAAGGGCGGTTTTCTTCTGCTGATACTTTCTTGTTTAATCCAGTATTTTGCCTTAATGTTCAGTTTTAAATTTTAAAAGATAAAGAAAGAGTTTGTCTTTAGCTAAGCATGGAAAACAAGAGAGTCTGCATAATCGGTTGGTTAATAATAATTAGCAATTTAATTATAATCTGGGGTCTTATACCAGGGCTGCCGGGGTCGTTCTATGTAATATCTCTGCCGATGTGGGCCTTAAGGCTGCTAAATGCTTTAGGCGTGGTCTTGGCAATGAGTCGTAAGATAGTTATTGATGAGAACATATTTATTGCCTATCACCTCTTGCTTTCATTCGTGCCAATGATTTTAGCCGTAGGATTAATAAAGCTAAATGGAATTTCCCGTAAAATCTTAATTACTATTTGTGGGGTAAATCTACTTTATTGGCTTTGGGCACCATTGGCCTTGGGGATAAAGTTTGGTTTTGCCGGTAATTTTTCCCGGGGGCTGATTGATTATGGTTTGGCGGTAGTAGCTTCTTTAACCTACCTTTTTTACTTAACTGACCCTCGAATGCGAAAGTTGTTTAAATAGGCCTATTTTTATGGATTTTTTAGGTCTATAATTGAAAAGAGAGGCTCATGCCTCTCTTATATTTTTTAAGACCCCTTCCGTGGCTGGTGGGCTCTCTCACTTAGTTTATACAATTTGTTTGCTTGCTATTCAATAGATTGCCGGCTTTGCTTTGTAAACGTTTTCTAAATTAGCTCGATCATTTATTTTTGCAAAAGAGTAGCATTGTGATAAAATAAGGACTCAAAAATTAATACTTAAAAAGGAGGGTGTTATGGCAAAAGCTAAAAAAGATCCTTTCAAAGAATTCATTGAAAAAGTTTGGCCGCAGACAAAAAAGGAATTTGAAAAGGCTGCTGAAAATGCAAAAAAAATGCTCAACAAGGGAGAGGAGTACTTAAAGGACGTTTCTGAGAAAAGTGTCGAAAAAACCAAGAAGATGTCACTGAGTTTAAAAAAAGAAAAATTGTATTATGATTTAGGTAAAGCTGTGGCGACTACTCCGGCAACAAAGATCAATTCAAACAAAAAAGTTTCTTCAACCCTTAAGGAAATCAAGCAACTTGAAAAACAGATAAAAAGTATAAAGTAGATTTACTGGTTTAATCAGCTAGTAACGACTTATAAAAATTTAGAAAGGAGTTCTTATGGAAGTTAACGTCAGTACAGATTCTTTTGATAACGAGGTTATAAAAGCTCAAAAACCTGTTTTAGTTGATTTTTGGGCCCCTTGGTGCGGACCTTGTAAATCTATTGCACCACACCTAAAGCAGATCGCTTTAGATTATGCCGATAAGATAAAAGTCTGCAAGATTAACGTTGATGATGCTCCGGAAATAGCTACCCAGTATACAGTAATGAGCATTCCAGCTATTTTTCTCTTTAAAGACGGGCAGGTTATGGAGAAACGCGTTGGCGTTATGAACACCAGCGATCTTGAGAAGCTAATTCAGCCTTACGTGTAAAATATATTATACTTGATATATAGATTTAGGTAATATTTACAATACTACTGGCAAGCACCCTCCTTTCCAAAAAAACCTTGCTATAAAATCAATATCTTGTTATAATTTTTAATCTTTTTAAAGCTATTCTGGCATTGGATATTGGTCACAAAATCTAAGTTAGATTTGCAAATAATAGTTCTGGGCCCGTAGCTCAGTCGGTTAGAGCAGTTGACTCATAATCAATTGGTCCGGGGTTCGAGTCCCTGCGGGCCCATGCATATACGCCTTTATAAAAAAATAGATGAGTTTAAAAGAAGAAATTAGAAAAATAGTTCAAGTACAGAATATTGATTCACGTATTCATAAGCTAAAGCTTGAGAAAGAGACACTTATACCCGAACAACTCCAGAAATTAAAGGAAGAATTTGAGTCAAAAAAAGAGAACTTAGCTTCCTTTGAAGAGGATTTTAAGAAGATACAATTGAAGAAAAAGGAAAGTGAGGTTGAGTTAGCCTCAAAGGAAGATGTCTTACGTAAGGCCCAGGCAGACTTATACAAATTAAAGACCAACAAAGAGTATCAGGCAAAATTAACCGAAATAGGTTCTTTGAAAGCTGACATATCCGTAGCCGAAGAAGATGTCTTAATAGCTATGGATGATATAGAAAATTGTAAAAAGACTCTTGAGGCCCAGAAAGCTGATTTGGCTGCTGAAGAGAAACTCTATAAAGACAAGCAATCAGAGACAGCTAATACCTTAAAGGATTTTGAAGCTCAGATAAGCAGCCTAAATAATGAGCGTAATAATTATGCTAAAGAGGTCGAGCCTAAGACCTTGGCTAAATATGATGACTTGCTCGTAAAGCGCCACGGTCTAGCAGCTGTGCCAGTTGTGGGAAACAATTGCGGAGCTTGCCACATATTGCTTAACCATCAGCAGATAAATGAGATCAAGATGTACGCTGACTTAGTAATATGCGGGAATTGCGTGAGAATACTCTATATTCCCGAAGATCTTGAATAATGATTAAGATTTTTACAGATGGCGCCTCGATTGGAAATCCGGGAAAAGTTGGTATCGGTTATCTAATCTATGAGGGAGAAAAAATTCTCTCAAAAAAAGGTGTTTATCTGGGAGTTCAGTCAAATAACTTTGCTGAATACATGGCTTTAATATTTTCCTTAATAGACCTTCTCGGTCTTGGTAAGAAAAAATGTCATGTTTTTAGTGATAGCCAATTGCTTTGCGAACAAATTAACGGTAATTATAAGGTTAAGAATAATAATATAATTTCACTTTTTGCTCTTGCTAAAGAGTTAATCTCAAAGCTGGATAGCTTTAAGATTACTCATATACCAAGAGAGGAAAATCAAGAAGCAGATGCTCTTGCTAAAGAGGCTACTGGCTTTTTAATTTAAAGAAATACTAAAGTTAAGATACCAAGGAGGTAGGGTATGAGTGGACACTCAAAATGGGCAAGTATTAAGCATAAAAAAGGTGCAGCCGATGCAAAAAGGGGAAGGCTTTTTACAAAATTTATGAAAGAAATCACTGTAGCTGCTAAAGCTAGTGGCGGTGACCCCGATATGAATCCCAGACTGCGAACAGCTATGCAAAGAGCCCAGGATGCCAATATGTCTAAGGATAATATTGAAAAGGCAATAAAGAAGGGTACAGGCGAGCTTCCCGGTGTTACTTATGAAGAGTTAGCCTTTGAGGGTTATGGTCCGGGAGGAGTGGCTATAATTGTAGATGCCTTAACTGATAACAAGAACCGTGCGGCTGCAGAAATTAGAAATATATTTGCTAAGCGCAATGGCAATATGGCTGGTTCCGGTAGTGTAGCCTGGATTTTTTCAGCTAAAGGCTACATTTTACTAAATAAAGATCAAATCAGCGAGGAAGAGTTATTTTCAATTAGCGTTGATGTCGGTGCCGAAGATATTAAGACCGGAGATAAGAATTATGAACTGTTTTGTGATCCCAAAGATTTTGAAAATCTTAAAGCAGCCCTTACTGCTAAAAATCTTACTTGGGAAACAGCTGAATTAACCAAAATACCGAATTCAACAATTAAAGTTACCGGAAATGATGCAAAGCAGCTTCTAGCTTTGATAGAGGCGCTTGAAGACCATGAGGATGCTCAGAAAGTCCATGCTAATTTTGATATTCCTGATGAAGTCTTAGAGGAGATAGCCCAAGAAATTTAAATGATTGTTTTAGGGGTAGATGTAGGAATAAGAAATTGTGGTTACGTTCTTTGTGAAGTTAATAAGTTAGATATTACTCTTATAGCTGAAGGTCAAGTCCAGCCAAAAGCTAAACAGCAGATTCCCAGGAAACTTTTTGAAATTTATCAAACCCTGGAAGATAAAATTAGGATATATAAACCTAAAGCTATAGTCGTCGAGAAGCTCTATTCACACCATCGTCACCCGGTTACTTTAGGGGTTTTAGCACAAGTGAGAGGAATAGTCGCTCTTTTAGCTTACCAAAAAAATATAGATTTTTTTGAGTTTTCTCCAACCAGAGCTCGGAAGTCTTTTTTGGGGCGCGGTCGCGGCAATTCTGCCCAAGTTAAAAAGATGGCTGAAAATGTAACCGGAAAGGAGTTTCTTTCCTTGCATACGGCTGATGCCTACTCTTTGGTTGTGGCTTTTTCACATACCCAAAAAGTAAAGAGTATAATCGCCTCAGGTAATTTTGAATCAAAGGCCAATAAAAAACTTTTAAGCCTTATTAAAAATGATATATCAGCTAAGAGGAAAAATAAGAAGAAGGGACGAGAGCCGAGTATTGCTTGATGTTAGCGGCATCTCCTATGAGATCCAGGCAGCTAAAAACGTACTCACGCGGCTTATCCCCGATGAAAGTGGAGAGGTTGAGTTATTTATATACCACTATTTGACTATTGATAAGAGTAAGGCTATGCCGGTTTTGATAGGATTTTCTGAAGAGTTAGAAAAAGATTTCTTTGAAAAATTTATTACAGTAAGCGGAGTTGGGCCAAAAGCAGCCTTAAAAGCATTTGATAAGCCCATTGCTGCTATAGCTTCGGCAATTGAGCAGGGTGACTTAAACTTTTTAACTTCCTTGGTGGGAATTGGAAAACAAAGAGCAAAGCAGATAGTAGCTCAATTACAGGGTAAGGTCGGCCGGTTTGCTCTCTTAAAAGGAGACGAACCTCAGAGGGCTCCGATTAAAAAGGAGATAATTGAGCAAGCAAAAGAGATTTTAAAACGTCTTCAATACAGTTCACGCGAATCAGCGGACATGGTAAGTAAAGCTTTTAAAGTCAGCTCAGAGATAGATACGGTTGAAGACTTACTTAATGAAATTTACCGACAACGCGCATAAAAAATTATATGGATAAAGAAAGAACAAAATCAATACTAGAATCACTACTTTTTATTAATGAACGCCCCTTGGAGATGAGTGAATTTCTGGAAACTCTAGAAGTCAACAAAAAGGAAATTCTTCTAGCTCTCGATGAATTAAGTAAGGAGTATAGACAACGTAATTCGGGAATTTGCATCGTAAATGTTGCTGGTGGTTACCAGATGTGTTCTTCACCGGAAAACGAAACCTGGGTGAAAAAGATGTATCAAGAGAGGACCAAACAGAAGCTTTCGACTGCGGCTTTAGAAACCTTGGCCATAACTGCCTATAAACAGCCGATAACCAGAGTGGAGATAGAAGCTATCAGGGGTGTTAATGTTGACGGGGTGGTAAGAAAATTAACTGACTTAGGGCTAATAAAGATTGGCGGAAGAAAGGATGTGGTCGGTAAACCGTTTTTATATATTACAACACGTAAGTTTCTTGAGTACTTCGGCATTAATACCTTAAAAGACTTACCGAAGTTAGAAGAGTTTGCTGCTTTAGCCGATAAGGACATTAATCAGACAATTGAAAATGCAAATCGGCAAGTAGAGGGAGTAGAAGAAAAGAGTGAAGAAGTGAAGGGAGTAGGGAACCAAGAGAAGGAGAATAAAGAAGAAGATAATATAGAGGGTGAAGTTGTTAATAAAGAAATTGAAGTAGGAAAAAATAATAAGGAGATTTAATTATGAAAAGTTATTTTGCTTCCGAGTCAGTTACCGAGGGCCATCCCGATAAAGTTTGCGATCAAATATCGGATGCTGTCTTCTGTGTGGATTTAAGTAATGATACCCAGG
>CAJXAF010000072.1 GCA_913050175.1 uncultured bacterium | reverse complement strand
AGTTATACAAAAAGAAATCATAGCTAGATGCCGGCGTAAGAAAAAACCGGTTGTTGTAGCTACCCAGATGTTGGATAGCATGACTGAAAATGTTTTACCTACCCGGGCTGAAGTCTGTGATGTTGCCAATGCTATTATTGATGGAGCTAGTCATCTTCTTTTGTCGGCTGAAACTGCTGTTGGCAAGCATCCTGATAAAGTTATTGATATGATGAATAAGGTTATTAAAAATACTGAAAGGTACAAAAATAATGGTAAAGTTAAATTCTAATCAAGAGAAGATTAAACTAAAGGGGATAACCCGCTTTGTCTATAAGCAGACTGGTCAGGCTATCTCTGATTATGGTATGCTAGGCGATAAGGATAGAATTCTTTTTGCTGTCTCAGGCAGTCGGCTAAGCTTATTGTTGCTTAAATTATTTAAGCTTCGTAGAATACATATACCGATAAATTTTGATATCATAGCCTGTTTTATTGAAAATGAATTCATAAAAGTAAATAAAAAAGGACTGGCTGACTTTTGCAAAGCTGAAAAGATAAAACTCATAACTAAAAGCTTTAAAAAAGTAAAGAATCCGTCTAATAGTTTTTGGTGCACAGAAGATTTTCGCCAGGAGCTTTACGGTCAGGCTTCTAAGCAAAACTGTAATAAGATCGCTATTGGCCATAATCTCGATGATATAATCCAGACAACCCTTGTTAATCTTTGTTTTTCAGCTAAGGTAGAAACCTGGCAGCCTTCTCTTAGCCTGTTTGAGGGAAAAATTACTGTTATCAGGCCTTTTTCTTATCTTGAGGAAAAATACATCTCGCAATGTGCTGATAGCCTCAATTTGCCTGATTTAGGCTATGAGTCGTGTTATAATCAAGATGCTAATCGTCTTAAGCTAAAGAAAATACTTAAAGATTTATCTAGTGATTACCCTTTTGTAAAAAAGAATATTTTTCGCTCCTTTAAAAAAATAAAATACGACTACTTACTATGAAGATATTAATAACTGCCGGGGCAACCTGGATAAAAATCGATCAGGTAAGGATTCTTACTAACCGCTTTAGCGGCAGGACAGGGCTTTATCTAGGGGAAAAATTAAAAGCTAAAGGCCATAAGGTGACTTTGCTGATTAACCCGCATTGTTCGGGTGATTATAGAGGTTTAAAGGCTATTACTTTCAGGTATTACGATGAATTCCGGGATAAAATTTATAGCTTACTAAAAAAAAATAAATTTGATGCTATTATCCACACAGCAGCTATAAGTGATTATAAACTTAAAAAATCATTTAGCGGTAAGATTACCTCATCTAAGAAAAAACTTAATTTAAGTTTAATACCAACAGAAAAGATAATAACCAAGATCAGGCGGCTTAATCCAAAAGCTTTACTTATCCAGTTTAAATTAGAATCAAAAAGTTCTGGTTTAATTGATAAGGCTTATCAGAGCCTTAAGGATAATGGTAGTGATTTTGTTGTGGCAAATTCAATATCCGACCTTAATAAAAAGTATAAAAGTTACCTTATTGATAAGGATAAAAATGTTATCAAGATCAATTCAAAGCATGGTCTTAGCCGGGCTTTAAATAAGGTTATTAGCCGCTAGCTTAGCCTACTTTTTTAGTTTAAATTTAAACATTTACCCTTTAAACAATATAGGGTAAAATAGCTTACTTTTAGAGGAATAAAACCTTACTATGAAGAAAAAGCTTAAGAAAAACAATGTTTTATTGGCTGTATCGGGAGGGATCGCAGCTTATAAGAGCTGCTATTTAACTAGGCTCCTGGTAAAGTCAGGTTTCTCGGTTAAAGTTATGATGACTGAGGCGGCGACTAAATTTGTCAGTCCGCTTACTTTCCAGACACTATCTAATAACCATGTATACCTTGATATGTTTGAGCTAATAAAAGAGGAGTCGACCCAGCACATCAGTCTTTCTAAGTGGGCTGATATCTGTGTGATCGCACCGGCTTCGGCTAATACTATTTCAAAGATAGCTCAAGGGATATGTGATAACTTGCTTTCTACAGTAGTTAGCGCTCTCGATCTCAAAACCAAGGTTATCATTGCCTCAGCCATGAATGATTGCATGTGGAATAACCCTCTTATCCAGGATAATGTAAAAAAACTAAAGAGAATTAAAAAATACACCATTCTTAACCCTGAAAAGGGCCAGCTTGCCTGTGGTAGTTATGGTGAGGGCAGAATGCCGGAGCCGGAAACAATCTTTAAAAAAATAAAATCTTTTTTATAATTGTATGCAGGAACAACTTCTTATAGCAATATTAGTTTCACTGATCCTCTTAATCGCTGCAGTTGTATTTTTAATAAGTAAGCAGAAGAAAAAGGATTCAGACCTTCTTTTACATCAGAAGATAGATTCACTCAAAGACGGTTTTACCCAGAATCTCCTTCAATACCAGAGCAACCTCGATAACTCATCTAAAAGTTTAAACCAAGAGATATCAAAACTCTATGAGAGAATTGGCGGCTTGGATAGAGAAAGCCAGCAGATACTCAGCCTTACTAAGTCTTTTCATGATATTTTAAAACCAACCAAATCAAGAGGAGAGCTGGGAGAAAGTATCTTAGAGAACCTATTAGCCGATGTTTTACCACGGGATACTATACTTAGCCAGTATGGATTTAAGGATGGCAGGAAAGTTGATTTTGCCATTAAACTGCCTAATTCAATAGTCCCAATCGATGCAAAATTCCCCATGGAGGCCTTTTTAAACTTTACTCAGGCAAAAGAGGCTGAGAAAGAGTTAAAACGAAAAGCCTGTATTGATAGTATAAAGAAGAGGATAGCTGAGACAGCAGGCTATATTTACCCTGATGAAGGTACTTCTGATTTTTCTTTGATGTACGTCCCTTCAGAGGCCGTGTATTATTTTATTATTACCGAAACTCAGTTACTTGAAACTGCTAAAAATAAAAAAGTTTTTGTGGTTGGACCGAACACGATCTATGCTTATCTAAAAACAATAAGTATTGGTTTTAAAGCTATGAAGATAGAAGAGACAGCTCAGGAAATATACAATAATTTAAAGCGGCTTGAAAAGGACATTGCAACTTTTACCCGCGATTACAATATTTTGGGAGGACACTTAAGGAGCGCCTCATCTAAATATGATGAGGGTTTAAAGAGAATTAGTAAGGTTTCACTTAAATTGGAGAATATGAGCGGAGGAGAGATTGAAAATCAAAGTGAGAGTAATGCCGAGAGCCAAAAAAATGCGTATTGAAAAATTTAATCAAGGACTTAAAGTTTATCTTTGCGAGTCGGCTACTAACGGAAGAGCAAATAAAAAATTAATTGAAATTTTAGCCGCCCACTATAAAACTAAGAAATATAATGTTTCCATAACCAGCGGCCTAAAGCAAAAAGACAAGACAGTAGAAATAAGTGGAATTAATTGAAAAGACCAACTGCTTTCTCTTTGGAGAAATTTTAGGAAAAAATACTATTGCCGGATTCAGCAAGTCCAATTTAAAAGGAAACCTGCCTGACGATTTTAAAGAATCAATCTCTTTTTTAAACCAGAATTTTAATTTAAGCTACATGAATCAAGAGCATTCTTCTAAAGTTTGCTGTCTTGACCATCCCGGAGTCTATGATGGTGACGGCATCTTTAGCAAAGCTAAAAATAACTTTTTAATAGTTAGAACTGCCGATTGCCTTCCCTTAATTTTTTCCAATCAGAATTCAGAAATTATCGGTGTTGTCCATATGGGCTGGCGTTCAGCTCAAAAAGGCATTTTAAGCAATATAGGCTTTGATCTCAGCGATTTTAAAGTTATTGCTTCTCTGGGTTTGCGAAAATGCTGCTACGAGGTTGGTTCTGAATTTTCAGACTATGGCGAGTTTAAGCCCTATCTTGGGCAAAGAGATAGTAAACTTTATTTTGACCCAATAGCTTTTGCCAGAGAAACCCTGGCTAAAGAAGGTCTTAAAGAGGAAAATTTCTTCGATTTAAACTTATGCACTTACTGTGGTGAGCCCGGAGGATTTTCTTTTCGTAAAAACAAGACTACAAGCAGAATCCTGTCTTTTATTGCCCAAATTTAACTTATTTTTGTATTATTAAGCTAAGAAGAATTTACTTAAAAATATAAGATTATATGATAGAATTATAATCAAAATTTAAACTTTTTAAGTTATGGAATTAAAAAAGACTGCCCTTTATCAAAAACACTTAAATCTAAGAGCCAAGATCGTAGATTTTCATGGCTGGGCTCTACCCTTAGAATACAAAAGCATGTTGGAGGAGGCAAAGGCAGTTCGCCAATCTTGTGGAATATTTGATGCTTCTCATATGGGAGAGATCATTATTAGCGGTGATAAGGCTTGTGAATTCTTACAGTCCATGGTAACTAATGATATTTCTTCTTTGGGCTCCAATCAGATGCAGTACAATTTATTCTTAGACGATTCCGGTCATATTATTGATGATTGTATGGTTTACCATAAAGGTGACAGCTTTCTTTGTGTTGTTAATGCTTCCAACATCGATAAGGTCTTAACTTGGCTTAATAAGCAGAATTGTCAAGGTGTGAGCATAAAAGACGCCAGTCAGGATTTTTGTCTTATTACTATACAGGGGCCTGAGTCAGCTAAGGTAATTGATAAAATATTTCCCGGTCTCTCTAAAGACTTAACTTATATGACTTTTAAGGGTTTAGATTTTAAAGGTCAGGAAGTTTTAATTTCCCGAAGCGGCTACACAGCTGAGGATGGATTTGAGATTTATCTTCGGCCGCAATCAGCAAGCGAGCTTTGGGATACTATTCTTGAAATCGGTTCAGAGTTTAATTTAACCGCCTGTGGTCTGGGAGCGCGCGATATTTTAAGAATTGAAGCCGGATATCCTTTATACGGCTATGAGATTGATGATAAAATGGATCCTTTAACTGCCGGCTTATCCTGGGCTGTTAAATTCAATAAAGAATTCATGGGAAAAAGTGCTCTGCTTAAATTAAAAGAGGCAAAGATAAAGAATAAACGAGTAGGTTTTTTAATGCTTAAGCGGGCAGTTGCCCGTTATGGTTATAAGATTTACTATCAAGATAAGCCGATTGGTTCTGTCACTAGCGGTACTTTCTCGCCTAACAAGCAGGCTTTTATTGGTATGGCTAGTATTTTAAAGGAAGCAGCTGTTTTAGACAGAGAGATTGAGATTGAAATTCGCAATAATAAGTATAAGGCAAAAATAGTTAAGTTTCCTTTTATAAATCCGAAAGTTAAAACTAAAAAAATTCTTAAGGAGGTCTCAAATGGGGAGTCTAAAGTTTAATAAGTCACACGAGTGGATAAGCTTGGATGGTGACCTGGCAACAATAGGTATAAGTGATTATGCCCAAAGCCAATTAGGAGACATTGTTTTTATTGAATTGCCAAAAGTCGGTGATGAGCTTATTAAGGCCTCACAACTAGGCACAATTGAATCAACTAAAGCTGCTAGTGAGTTATATGTACCGATAAGTGGTCGAGTGCTTGAGATTAACAATGATTTAGTAAATAGTCCTCAATGGATTAACGAGGACCCTTTAGGCAAGGGCTGGATGGTTAAGCTAAAAATTAGCGATACCAGTCAAATTGATTCACTTATGGATGAATCTGTTTATCAAGAATTTGTTGCCAGCCAAAGTAATTAATATATAAATATGCCTTATATCCTTAATACCAAAGAAGATACCAAGAAGATGCTTGCGGCTATAGGAGTAAAATCTATAGATGAGCTCTATAAGGCTATACCTTCTGATTTAAAAATTAATTCAGCCCTTGATATAGCCGATGGTCTTAGTGAAATTGAAGTAGATAAACACCTTAAAAACTTATCTTTTGAAAATAAAACTCATGATAGCTTTAATTCTTTCTTGGGTGCTGGTTGTTATGATCACTATATACCGGCTGCTCAAAAAGCTCTGCTTTCTAATTCGCAATTTATTACCGCTTATACGCCTTACCAAGCTGAATGCTCACAAGGATCTCTGCAAGCCATATATGAAT
>CAJXAF010000071.1 GCA_913050175.1 uncultured bacterium | reverse complement strand
CATAGGGAAAAGCGCTTCCCCAGATCTTGTAAATAAACCCTGATAAAGAATAACGGCAAACTGTACCAATTGCCCCACCAATAAGCAAATTCAGATATTTTAACATCTTAACTCCCGGTTAACGCTTAAACTCACTTAATTTCACCCACCAATCATTTAACTTATTCTTCCTAGCCAATTCCCATATTTTTTGAGCACTCTTTGTTTTGAGAAATTTAGGCGCTTTTTTAGTGAATTTAATCGCTTCTTTATAGCCAATTTCATCATATTCTTTAGCTTGGATCAGACATTCCAGTATGTCAGCATCCCGGGCAATTATGCTCTCAGGTGATTTTTGACCTCGGTAACTCTTAGCTGCCTTGCTTAAATCATCTCTTATCGGTTTTGGTAAATCCTTTATCTGCTCTTTAAAGGCTTGATCCTCTGCCCGCCGAGCATCAACGTATCGCTGAGCCATTTTATGTAAATCAGTAATTCTGGCCTCAGCTAAATCACCAAAAATACTCATGATTAAAACCTGATAAGGGTCAGCTCCCTCCATTTTAGCTAAAATATAACCAATAACTGAACAACGAAAACTGTGCTCAGCCACTGACTCAGGGTTTTTAATACCTAAGACACTCCAGCCAGAACGGCTGACCCTCTTAAGCATCCCAGTCTCAGATATAAAATCTAAGACCTTCTTATTGGTTAAAACTTTTTTCTTCTTCATTTTGGGAATTTTTAAGTTTTGTCTGGAAGATCAACCAAATCAGCCAAACTCCAAGTAAAAAACAAATCAGCATCGAAATAGCTGCCAAAATTCTAAAAAAACCGGCGATCCGCATATCCCAATGTAATAAACGCCACTTAACTAAGAGGTAATTCCAGTCATGTATTGGGTTACCGCCAAAAGGAGTAGAAATGGGTATCTCCATTCTTCTGGTATCAGCAGCATATCTGGCAATACTAAAAAAATTAGTTGATAGCCAGCCAAAAGAAAGAGCAATTGAGAAAAAATCATCCTGGCGATAAAAATTGAACATAGCAAAAAAAGGGACAATCATTTGAAATATTGTCCCTCCAATCATATGCATGAATTCACCCAAAGGCATAAATATTAAGTGCCCAAACTCATGGATTCCCAGATTGAGCGGACCAATGATGCTATCATACATAGGATCAGCAGCGTGTCTTATAAAAACATAGACAAACCAAATTAAAAGCAGTAATCGCCAGGGCCAACTCTTACCCTTAGCCCAGGCTCTAGCCTCAGTAAAAAATGTCTCTAAAAACATTTGTATTTAAAATTTAGCCTATTAATTAACAGGATAAACTTCCGGCTCTAATTTAGCTGGTTCCATATATTCAATAAATTCCGGCTTCATTATAATCACAACATAATTAGAGTCTTGAGGGCCGGAGAAGTAGGCTTTTAAGTCATCATACCAGTATTTTTCCTTAATTTCTAAGTCCTCGCTAATGGTTGCCGTTGCCTGGATGTTAATGTAAGGAAGCTGGTGATTATGGGGACTGCCTCCCATAATGAGATGCACATTACTGTTATTTTTAATTTGTTCTATTTTTCTGGATTTTAAAAAAGCTGCCACATAACAAGTCAAGTCATCACTATGCTGAATCATCATATATCTGGCCCAGGGCTTATTGTCTTTAATAGTAGCTAAAGAAGATAATCTGCTCCTATTCATGACCTCAATAATTTTACTCTTTAAATCATCATTGCTCATATAAACCTCCTTTGTTTAGATTTCACTACTTTTAAATGAAGTA
This sequence comes from uncultured bacterium, assembly GCA_913050175.1. Lineage (GTDB taxonomy): Bacteria > Omnitrophota > Gorgyraeia > Duberdicusellales > 4484-171 > JAFGHG01. Next base: position 4,492 of record CAJXAF010000071.1, on the reverse strand, counting down.
TAAGCTGGATTAAAAATTAAATTAGCAGATAAAATTTCAAGCTTATTGAAGCTTTAATTAAGACTTAATGCCTCTTTTAATATCTCAAATGGCAGAGCCGATTCTTTTTTTAACCTCAGATAGTAATTCATCAAAGCTGCAAGATTTTGAAAGAAAATGCAGGTTTCCAATCTTACTTCCTTCAACAAAACCATCATCAACTTGCTCTTTTTTCACTAAACTTGAAAGGTACAATACAGGAATATCCCGCGTATCAGGATCGTTCTGTAGATGATCAGATACGGCAACTCCATCCATACCCGGCATTTTTATATCGAGGATTATCATATCCGGTTTCTGCTTTTTTGCCGCGACTAACCCCTCTTTACCTGAATTAGCTTTAACTACAACATAACCAGCATTAGATAAAACTGTACCAAAAATATCCAACATATCTTTTTCATCATCAACTATTAAAACTTTCTTCATATCCTACCTCAAAGATACCTGAGTATTCTATCTAATATCTTTCTTGCTGCTTGTTGGTCTGAAGTCATGCCAACCCGTAACTCTAACCTAGAAGTTTTAGGCAATACCTTATGGATATCAAGCCAGATCTTACGGCCATCTGAGTATTCGCCTAAAATCTGAGCTACATCACTTTTTACTGTTTTCTTAGTTATTAAAAGGTCTAAAGATTTGAATCCTTTTTCGCTTGCCTTAATAGCCTTATCAAAAGAAGCATCAACTTCCTGAATGAGTTTGCTGCCAAGCCAACTTGCTGTACCAGCTCCGCCAGCTGCACCGGCTAATAAAGCTATACATCCAGAATTAGAGATCACTAACAAAATAAGAAATAAATAAACAATAATTTTTTTTGTCATTAGTCTATCTTTTTTAAAAAAATACCACTACTAAATATCCAGCGCTATTCTATCATAGAGATATAATAATACCAATTATTTTACTATTGGGTGAAATTATAAGGGTAGTTTTCTAAGACTCTTAGAAGTTAGGCAAGCTGCTCTTACCCATAAGAAATTTATCAAGGGAATGTGCGGCTTTTCTGCCTTCACTTATGGCGTGGACTATTAAGGATTGGCCTCTTCTGGCATCACCGGCAACAAATATGCCCTTGGCTGAACTCATGTAGTTATCATCGGATTTAAGATTGCCTCGATCATCAAGGTCAAGGTTTAAGTCTTTAACCAAACCGCTATGCTCAGGATGCAGGAAACCTATGGCTAAAACAGCCATATCAGCTTCTATTTGAAATTCACTATTATGTATCTCCCGCATCAAAGGACAACCTCTACTGTCTTTTTCGAATTCAACCTTAAGACAGGATAATTTTTCTAACTTATTGTTCTTGCCGATGAATTTTTTTGTAAGTATTGCCCAGTGACGCTCTACTCCTTCCTGGTGGGAAGAAGAAACTTTAAGGAGAAGAGGGTATTTTGGCCAAGGATAATCTTCTATACGGCACTCCGGCGGTTTAGGCATAACTTCTATTTGAATAACTGAACTTGCCCCCTGTCTATTAGCAGTACCTACACAGTCAGAACCGGTATCTCCTCCGCCAATAACTATAACTTTCTTACCCTTAGCATCAATAAGCTCTTGACCGGAGATATCTTCCTTGCTTACCCGGCAATTACTTTGGATCAGGTAATCCATAGCAAAATAAACTCCCTCTAATTCTCTGCCCTCTATTTTTAAATCTCTTGGAGTTCGCGAACCTATAGCCAAAATAGTCGCATCAAAGTCTTTAGCTAATTGTTTTGAAGAATAATCTTTACCAACATTGGTCTCTGTCCTCAATTCAATCCCTTCATCTTCCAGTAGTTTTATTCTTCTTTCGATTATTTTTTTCTCTAATTTAAAATCAGGTATCCCGTAGCGCATTATTCCCCCAGGCATCTTATCTTTCTCAAAAACAACTACTCTATGACCGGCTTTATTTAACTGAGCCGCAGCCGCAATACCGGCAGGGCCTGAACCAATAACTGCTATTTTTTTATCGGTTCTTTTCTTTGGCGGTTGAGGCTTAATTAAGCCTTCTTTAAAAGCATGCTCAATAATTGATAATTCATTCTCTCTAATAGTTACCGGATCATCATTAATTCCTAGGACGCAGGAGTGCTCACAGGGAGCCGGACAAACTCTCCCGGTTACCTCCGGTAAATTATTGGTCTCATCGAGTAAATTAAAAGCTTTATTCCAAAAACCAAAGGCCACAGCATCATTCCATTCCGGGATGTAATTTCCTACCGGACAGCCCCAATGACAAAACGGTATCCCGCAATCCATGCAGCGAGATGACTGCTCTTTAGAAAGCTCAGGCCCAGGTATAAAGGCAACTTCCTTATAGTCCTTTAATCGCTCAGGAACCGGTCTGTAATCTACGGTTTTTCGTTTTGTCTTTAGAAATGCTTTTACGTCTTTTTTCATAAAATATTATCCGTCTGAAACCTCAGTAAGCCCTAATTCTTCTTCAACCTTTAGAGACTCAAGTACTCGTTTGTATTCAATCGGCATAACTTTTACAAACTTACTTAGAGAATCGCTAAAATTATCCAGAACTTTCTTGGCAACTTTACTTTGAGTATAATTATAGTGGTTGTGCACAAGGTTATGTATAACCTCTCTATCGTCCTGGCCTAAATCTTCAAACTCGACCATACTCATATTACACTTACTCTTAAAACTTAAATCATCGTCATAGATATAGGCTATACCGCCGCTCATTCCGGCAGCAAAATTTCTTCCGGTTTTACCCAAGACCACAACTCTTCCTCCAGTCATATATTCACAGCCATGATCACCAAGGCCTTCGACTACAGCGTAAAGACCGGAGTTACGGATACAGAACCGCTCTCCGGCTAGACCTTTAATATAAGCCTGGCCGCTTATGGCCCCATAAAAGGTAGTATTGCCAATTAGTATATTTTCTTGAGGGTTATAATCAGCGCTTTTTCCCGGATAAACAATTATCTTTCCTCCGGAGATGCCCTTACCAACATAGTCATTAGTCAGGCCTTCTAATTGAAAAGTTATACCTTTAGCCAACCAAGCCCCAAAACTCTGGCCGGCAACGCCTTTAAATTTTAGGTTAATAGTATCATTAGGTAAGCCTCCCTCACCATAGAGACGGCAGACTTCCCCGCTTAACATTGCTCCGGTAGTTCGGTTAACATTTTTTATCTCTAATTCCTGATTAACCGCAATTCTATCTTTTAAAGCTGGTTGAGAAATTTCAATTAATTTTCTATCCAAAACACTACCAATGGCATGATCCTGGGACTTCTGACAATAAATTCCAATATCTTTTGAAACCTTAGGCTTAAAAAGAATCTTTGAAAAATCAATCTTGCCGGCTTTCCAGGGAAGGATAGCATCATTTCTCTCTAAGAGATCAGTCCGGCCAATTAACTCATCGATAGTTCTTACTCCTAGCTGAGCCATTATCTCCCTTAAATCCTGGGCTATAAAATTAAAATAATTACAGACCATATCAACTTTACCTTTAAAGCGATCTTGCAAAATATCATCCTGAGTTGCAACACCAACAGAACAATTATTTAAATGACAGTGCCTTAGCATAACACAGCCCATAACGATTAAAGCTGCAGTACAAAATCCATACTCCTCAGCTCCAAGAATTGCCGCAATGGCAACATCTCTCGCAGTCCGCATTTGTCCATCGGTCTGCAAACGAACCCGTGAACGTAAATCATTTAAAACAAGGGTTTGGTGAGTCTCAGATAAACCAAGTTCCCAGGGAAGACCAGCATGACGGATTGAACTAATCGGTGAAGCACCTGTTCCCCCGTCACCACCGGATATTAAAATCATATCTGAATGACCTTTAGCTACTCCGGCAGCAATAGTACCGACTCCAATTTCTGAAACTAACTTAACACTGATTCTGGCCCGAGGATTAGTATTTTTTAAATCAAAGATAAGTTGAGCTAAGTCTTCAATTGAATATATGTCATGGTGAGGAGGCGGTGAAATAAGAGTTACTCCCTGGGTAGTATAGCGCGTCTTAGCAATGGTAACGCTGACTTTATGACCGGGGAGCTGACCACCTTCACCGGGCTTTGCACCTTGAGCAATCTTTATTTGAATCTCATCAGCATTGGTTAAGTAATTAGCACTTACTCCGAAACGGCCGGAGGCAATTTGCTTAATTGAGCTGCGCTTGGAATCTCCATTGGCAAGAGGGGTAAAACGGGTCGGGTCTTCTCCGCCTTCACCAGTATTAGAACGCCCACCCAGACGATTCATAGCTAAAGCCAAAGTCTCATGAGCTCCGCCTGATATTGAACCATAGCTCATAGCCCCAGTGGCAAAACGTTTGAATATATCTTTATTGGGTTCAACCTCATCTAAGGGGATGGGTTTAGTTTTCTTAAATTTAAACAGGCTTCTTAGAGTTGTCGGGTTGCTTGACTGATCATTTATAAGCTCAGCAAATTCTTTATATTTGTTGTAATCATTGGTCTTAGCT
>CAJXAF010000070.1 GCA_913050175.1 uncultured bacterium | reverse complement strand
CTTGCCATCAGCGATAGCCTTATCAGCATTTTTAATCAATTGATAAATTTGATTACGAAATTTTCCTGGTGGGTTTTCTTTTACTGCTCCAATCCCATCTGCTCCATCAGCAATTATACCAGCACCAATTTCAGCTTTACACATTCCAGCACAACAACCCGGCGGAATATTCTTAACTGCTTCCATAGCCTTCTGTAACCTACCATGACGATCTTCAATAATGTTGTAATACTTTGTCATCGCTTCTTTAAAACGATTATAATTTCCCTCAAGCCTCTTCTTATCTCCAGCTTTGTTAGCTTCAGCTACATAATTAAAAGCATAGGAAGCAACTGAAGCACCAGCTAAAGCTCCGGCATCAGAAGAATTTTCAGTATAAGTTTTATCTTTAGCAATTTTACCAATGTTGATCGTTACCATGGTAATAATTATGAGGGTGACTATAATGGAGATAAAAAATAAGGTGAGTTGGGCTTTATTACTTAGAGTTATGAAATTTTTCTTTTTCATCTTAGGCATTTCGTCTATTTTACCATTAATTAAGCTTGTTATCGAGAATCAATCGATGGAATCCATAAAAAAAGGGCATTACCACGTAATCCCCTTAAAGTACTTATTAAAAATGCAATCAGAAAAATTTATTCCTACGGCAATGGTGCTCTAAAATAAGTTGGCCAAACAATAAACTTACTCCCCTGGCCAGCTCCGTTTTCACTTACGCTTCTTGCTGACTGTCCCGCCATTACCCTGCTGCCAGTAAAAGTAATCTGACGCATTGGAATCTGAGCATTGCCCCAACCCCAAATATAAAAAGCTAAACCTAAAAGTAGAGCTCCTGCACTTAAGGCAATCGTCCCTTCTAAGACAGCTTGGGCTTTTTTCTTAAAATTTCTCATTAGTTTGACGCTCCTAGGCCTCTACCGCCGCCATAGCCTCTTCCTTGGGCAACTTTCATACTGTCACCAATTTCATAAATCATAAATTCACCAACTCCACCAGCCCTGCCACTAGAAGTTGAATGTCCACTAGTTGAAACTCCTAAGGTCTCAGCTGTAAAAGTAAAGTATTCCGGAGCAATTGAGCCACTTCCGCCTTCAACTTGATATTCATTAAAAAACATCATTGCCGGTGGTGAATTAATTGATACATATAGTTCACCTTCCGGGTCTTCCCCAGTTTCACCATTAGCAACTACACTATTAACAGCCCACATGGCAAAACCAGCTCCGCTATGGGCATTTTTATTACCAATAATTGGCTGGTTTATGTCAACCATCCTCCGATCATTCCACATACCATAGCCAATGGCTTTATTTTCATCATGAGACTTCTTAAGAGCTCTTCTAAATGACTCCATAAGAATAAATTGATCAGAGTTAAGCTTAGCAATAAATATACACATCGTGCCCAAAGCCAAGAGGACAACTGACCCCAAAACTCCCATTTCTACTAAGGCTTGTGCTTTTTTCTTTAAAAACATATTTCCTCTCTTACTCATTAAATAGGCCATCCTATATCCTGCCAGCCTTTATACTCTAAATCCGGATAATCTATACTTGGCGGAGTTCTTGCCGCATCCTGTACATGCCTAGAAGCACGCTTATGTTTCATAATTTTTTTTCCTACCGGCTGGGTATAAGTTAGTGACCAGTCATTCCTTGATGAGCTACGACTTGCTATACCACCAGCCTCATCAACCCTGTCAAAGCTAGCCCTTGATCCGCCAACTGTATAAGTCTGCTGAGGCCACTCAAGACCGATAGCATGGCCTAAGGTCCTATCACTTTCGTCTCTTACCCGACCTTCAATATGACGACGTAAATAAGTATTAATACCGATTAAAAATAAAGTAACAATAATTATCACTACTCCATACTCTATAATTGCATTGGCTTTTCTTAGTCTAATATTTACCTTATACATATTTTCCTTAATCTTCGGTTAATAAAGGTACTGCCCAGCCCGGTGCTGTTCCTGAAGATACTACTGAAGCAGTGAATGAATCTACAACTGGATCAGCACTTGAAGGGTTATCAATGCTAACTTCGCCGGTATTAACAATACCCGGAGTTGAATCGACAATAGTGGGATTATTAAATTGTTGGACTACACCAGTATCACCGACCTCATCGCCATCAGTATCCTCTCCTTCAATGGTCATAGCTAATTCCTCTAAAGCCTCTGCTTCGCCAGGGCTAACATCTGTAGCCGTGCCTCCATCACCAAGAGGACTCTCATTGCCGCCTAAAACAGCTAAAGCTGATACACCTATAGCAGAAGCTGCTACTGTATTTTCAACTAAAAGCAATTCACACTCAGCACCCTCACAGACAGGTGTCGGAGGAAAAGGCAATTCTGCCGCCTGATCAATAGTAAAGTTATCGCCGGTCCAAGTTGAACGCCAGGTTATCTGATGGCCTTTTTTATTCTCCCAAATAAAACTAGTCTTTGTTTTATTGAGATGACCGCGGCCAGCTATAGTAGTATAATCTCCCGTAGGATTAGCCGCATCAACTGACTCCTTTAACTTGCCCTGCAAGCTTCGGTTCATATAATTGTGCATGACAATTAAAGCTGCAACTGTAACAGCGATGAGAAAAGAATACTCAAGAAAGGTCTGGGCCTTTCTTCTGTATTTATATCCCCGATCGCCTTTTGTTCTCATAATCTCACCTTTCCTTTTTGCTTTAATGAGCTAAAACAGTACTCAATACAATTTAGCAAGTAATTGTTTGAAAATCAAGGCCAAGTTTGATGAATTGGTCTTATTTTTCTTAAAACACTACTCTCTACAGAACCTGAACTGATTGTTATCCTGGTCGGATTATTAATTCCTGCTGTATTGATCTCAAAGTAGAAACTCCTTGAGGAATTATGGTCAAGACCATTAGTCAAACCTAAGGCATATTGATCGCCAATCTGATCTCCAGTACTCTGAAGATTACCTTGCAAGCTCCTCTTACTGTAGGCTTGGATAAAGAGAAATGCCCCTACAATTACCGTAATCAGAGAAACAAAAACCAAGGTAGACTGCGCCATATGTATTGATTTATCTCCATAAGTTGTCTTTTTCCTATACAATTTAGCCTCCTCTTAGGTTTAACCAGCCTAAAAAACCTTAAAACTTGAGCCTAACCGCATTTTGTTAGGCCCAGAGTATTAAGGATTATTATTCAGGCCATCTTTCATTATCAAGCTGCTCAAGTCGTCTTAACTCGTTCTGTTCTCTATGAGCGCCTGTAATACCGATAGTCTTTAAACTACCTTCGCCTCTGGTCTCATCCTCTTTTACCGTAGTTGCGGTAGAAAGAGTAGATACATTCCTAAAAGTAACACCTGGTGAATACTGATCTCCTATCTGGTCGCCAATTCTCTGTAATCTGCCTTGCATACTTCTTTTTAAGTAGTTTTGCATATAAAGCAGAGAACTGATTACAACCGCAATAAGAAGTGCGTATTCTAAGGTACTCTGTGCTTTTCTCATCTTAATTAACACTGCTACACCTCCTTATTAATCTAGAAATTACTGTACAGTAACTTGTCTGTAATCCGATGCACTTTGTGTATTATAGCTAAATGGTTCTTCCGGATTATCATAATCTTCAATAAACTCTTTAGTTGAAATCTGGTTTGTTGTAGTCTTGTCAGATGATATACCATGCCATTGAAGAGTTGTTCCACCTGTAGTGGAAACAAAATCATTAGCTGCATCAAAAATTCTTGCCTGTAATGATCTTTTAACGTAGCTTTGAACACCCATTGCTGCTGCAACTACTAAGGCAAAAAGAATTGCATATTCAGCAGTAGCTTGTCCTTTTCTCCTAAGTTTAATTAACATCTTTAACACCTCCTCTAATAGTTTATTATATTAGTTTGAATTCTGCATTGCTGCGCTAGTACCGGCATTAGCCGCAAAGCTGCCAGTTCTTTCTTCCATCAAGGTTGTTGAATCATCGAACATTTTGTTAACAGCATTAGTGATCGGTCCTTGTGCTGCAGCGATAACTGCTACTATAATTGCCGAAAGGACAATTATATACTCCAAAATACTCTGTGATTTTCTTACCATAATCTGTCACCTCCTTTAATTTTACCAAATTCCATTTACTGGATCAGTTAAATCCCGTTTTAAGTGATGCACGCGCGCATGAATTGAATGGTACATATAGCTAGCCATAGCTGCTACTGATATTGAGATCAAAAAAATTAAGAGCGCGTAATCCATAAAAGCCTGAGCTTTAGTCTTTCTCATATTTACTCTCATCACTCCTCCGGTATTGGGTTTTCTTCATACCACTCATTCTCTTGAGTCTCTAAATCAGCCGCTGTGCCTGAATAGTCCTCATGGATAGTCTCATCAATCTCAGCATGAATCTGATCAAGAGCACTAGCTACTCCTAAGGCTCTTACTCTTCCCGGCCCTATGCCCAGGTGTGAAAAAGTATGGGCCATAATCACTACCATAATTGCTGTTAAAACAATCAAGTATTCTAAGATGCTCTGAGCTTTACTTGTACTTATACTTTTTTTCTTCATAATTATTAATTTATCTTTCACTTTCATTTAATTCCTGATCTAGATGTCTAAAGCGGACATCCATTGCTCTTTGAATGTGTAAAACCATAAAACCAACGGCTGTAGAAGCAATTATAACCAAAGTTGTATACTCCATAATGCTTTGAGCTTTTGATCTTCTTAATTTTCTAATAATACCCATAATTATCCTTGGTTATCTTCGGCTACATCTTGGCCCTGGCTACCAGAACCACTACCACACTCTTCTTCATCACCCAAGCCTTGGCAAAAACCAACTGCATCAAGTTCAATCTCAGTCTGCACTAAGTCTGGATCCCATTCGATTGCGTTCGGCCAAGGTTCATTATTATTAGCTCCTATTATATTCCTTATTAATGTATCCTGACCGACGTTGTTATATAGACCCCGATGATACATAATAATTTCTTTATTGGCTGCAGTAAAGGCTAGTATACCAGCAGTTGCAAATACTGCAGAAACGCCTATATACTCTAGCATTGACTGGGCTCGTCTTAATTGTTTAATCATTTGATTCATCTTTTAATACCTCTAAAAAAAAGAGAAACCGGGCTGCCTTTTTTCGCCTACTTGAGGCTTTCGGCAGCCCGGTTATCCTATTGAATACGATTATCGACACGAATTAGACCTAGACTATCACTAATTATGATATTTGTCTGTATGACTAACTTAATTCGTGTTAAAGGATCCGTGGCTTTGCATTTCCTGCTTATTTCCTGCAGGAATACCTTTATCGTTGCCCCCCTACGTACCATACAAATATACCATAAGTCGGGCGAAAAAATCAAGTAGATTTTTTAAAGATAGGCCTATCCTGAAAACGCTTTCATTAGTAAAAAATCATTGATTTTATTGAGTTTTTTAAGCAATGTAGACTGTCCTTGAGCCTATGTTTAAACAACTTCTATTAAAATACTTCCTTACTCCCTTAGGAATCCGGGGAATATTGACTAAAATGTACTTTTTCTTAAGCCTGAATTGACCGCCTCTCCCCTTTACTTCCCAACCCCAGATAATTTCCTTAAAGATTACCGAGAGAATAAAGCCAATCCGGGAAAAATCAAGCGGCTTGGCCAAGGGCAGTCTCCCAGGAAGCATTTTTGAGATATCAGGCTGGTCCTTACTTGGCAAAAATAGTGATTTTTGTATAGCTTCCATATCTTCAGAATACTCCTGGCTAATATAAGACCAGTAATATAGGTATCTAACTATTAAGTTATTAAGCAGTTTTTTATTGGTTGAAGTTGAAATAATGCCCCAGGTATAATCTGAAGTTGTTTTTTCTTTAACTAAAGTATCACTGGCAATAAATTCTTTGTTAATTTTAGCTAAATAAAACTTACTAACTTCTGTCAAACAGTAGAATTCTTTGTCTTTTTCCCGATAAATTTTTAAAAATTTCTTTTTATTGCTTTCACTGGATATATTCTTTTTTAAAATTTTTGGATAATATCCAAAGACAAGGGAAAATTTTGCATTATCGAGCTCTATTTTTTTAATTGGCTTACCGAAAGAATCGATAAAAGTAAGCGATCTTATCCCGCTAGCAAGCCCCTGAATAAAATTATAAGTTAAAACTGAGAAGTAGCCGTAACTTTTTGTATAGCCTATAGTCAAAACGCCCCTATCAAGCATCAGCTTTACTCGAGTGAGAGCAGCTCTTAGAGGAAGGAAAAAACGCTTTAGGGTCGGAGGGCTATCCCAAAAAGTTGATAGCTTTGCATCAGTATACCCTTTATAGCCATTTTTAAAGTTAAATTTTAAACTAGAAACCAAACGGGTATTCTTCTTCAATTCACCTAAGTCTAAAACTGGTTTATGCTCAGCTATCTTGCTTACAAAATAATTATAAGTCTTTAGAGGTAACTGTTTCATACCGGCCAACCTTAAAAAATCTCTTGATTTTAAAGCTTCTCTCGGGGCAATCCCGCTATAAGCA
>CAJXAF010000069.1 GCA_913050175.1 uncultured bacterium | reverse complement strand
ATTAGGTGGAGAAAAAAGTTAATATATTATTTCAACCCTGGAAAAAGCTCAAACGCCTACAAGATGAAAAATTATCTTTTTTCATCAGACGCTATCTATACCCTTTTAGCCCTTACTACCGAAAGCTCCTTGATAAGCACAAAATTAAGCCGAGTCAGATAAAAAGAGTAGCGGACTTAGGGCCCATTCCTTTTACCACTAAGAAGGATTTAATCAATCTACAAAAATCAAGAAATCCCGAGGAGAGATTATCTATACTGCTTAAACCCAGTGAAGAGTTAATTAAGAAATATCTTCCTAAGAAAGAGGCTTTAAAATTCCTCCTCTCAAGTATCTTAAAAGGAAAACAACACCTAAAAGAAAACCTGGAAAAAGAATTCCGGCCAATTTTTTTAACTGCTACAGCCGGAACAACCAGTCAGCCCATACCCTTTCTTTATGCAAGCTATGATATGGATAATTTAAAAATCTACGGCAAGAGAATTATCGATGTCATGGGTATGAAAAAAGATGAGCGAACATTAAACGTCTTCCCTTTTGCTCCGCACTTAGCTTTTTGGCAGACTGTTTTTGCCGGTTTAGCTTCAAACGTCTTTATGATAAGTACCGGCGGCGGCAGAACTGTCGGCACCAAGGGCAATATTCGGACAATTGTAAAAGTTAAACCGAAATTTTTAATTGGCACACCAAGTTATGTTTATCACATTCTAAAAACAGCCAAAGAGCGTAATTTAAAACTAGAGTTTCTCAATCGTATTGTTTTAGGGGCAGCCAGGTTACCGCAGGGTTTTAAGAGGAAGATGGCTGATCTCCTTGGTTCCATGGGGGCCAAAGATGTTAATGTTATCGGAACTTATGGCTTTACCGAATCACGTTGTGCCTGGGTTGAGTGTCCGACAGATATAGGTGTTTCTAGCGGCTACCATACTTATCCTGACAGAGAAGTGTTTGAAGTTATTGACTCTGAAACCGGCCAGGTTTTGCCCGAGGGCCAGGATGGAGAGTTAGTTTATACTGGAATTGATGCCCGGGGTACAGCTCTCTTACGCTATCGAACCGGGGATTTAGTTAAGGGCGGTATTGTTTATTCACCTTGTCCTCATTGCGGCAGAACTGTACCAAGGGTATCTAGTGATATAGTAAGAGCCAGCAATGTAAAGAGTATTCAGCTTACTAAGATAAAAGGTACGGTTGTTAATCTCAATAACATTGAGTATTGCCTGGATAATGATCCTGAAATTGATGATTGGCAAATAGAAATTTCTAAGAAAGATGATGATCCGTTTGAGATTGATCAGCTCAGCCTTTATGTCTGCCTCTTAAAAGAAGCGAAAGAAGATACTTTTAAAGAGAGGATAAATCAGCAAATGCTTTCCCAGCAGGAAGTAACTTTTAACAAGGTAGTTTTTCTTAACAATAAAGAGTTAGAAACCAGAATTGAGATTGAAGAAGCAGTTAAAGCAAAGAAGATAGTCGATAGGCGAGTTAAAAATTAATTTAAGGAGTCTTAAGATGCAAAGAATCGCAATTGTTGATGGCCTAAGGTCTCCCTTTATAAAGGCCTGGACCAGTTTTAATGATGTAACAGCTCAAAAACTGGGAGCATTTTGTTGCCGTCAATTATTGGAGGAGACGAATATAAAGGCAGGCCAAATAGATGAAGTAATTTTTGGCACAGTGGCCCAACCAGCAGAAGCTGCAAACATAGCCCGAGTTATAAGCTTATACGCTAATATACCGGTCGAAAAACGTGCCTACACAGTAAGCAGAAATTGTGCCTCTGGTTTTGAAGCTGTTAGCAGTGCTTATGAAAAAATACAAGTTGGCTTAGATAGTGTAGTCCTTGCCGGCGGCAGTGAATCAATGTCTAATATACCATTCTTTTTTTCAAAAGATACAGCCAAGATTTTACTTCAGCTAAATAAAGCAAAAACTTTTTTTGCTAAGTTAAAGACTGTTTCAAAAATACGTCCCCGGCATCTTAAACCCATACCGGGCTTATTCTTAGGGTTATCAGACCCGGTTTGTGGGTTAAGCATGGGTCAAACTGCGGAAATTTTAGCAAAAGAATACGGCATAACAAGGCAAGCCCAGGATGAGTTTTCCTTAGCCAGCCATAAAAAGTCAATTGCCGCCAGAGAAAAATTAAGAGAGGAGATTACTCCTTTTATGGTAGGTGCACCGGGTTTTAAAAATCTTATTAGCGATGATAACGGTCCTCGGGAGAATCAAACTCTTGAGGCCTTGGCTAAGTTAAAACCATATTTTGAGCGCTATACAGGTACCGTAACTGCTGGCAATTCTTCACAAATTACCGATGGGGCTTGTGCTCTTCTCATAATGACAGAGGATAAAGCCAAGAGTCTGGGCTATGAACCTCTAGGATATATCCGGGCTTATACTTATGTAGGTCTGGAGCCTCAAAAAATGGGTTTAGGTCCGGCTTATGCAATCCCGGAAGTTTTAAAGAAGGCAGAGCTTACTTTAAAAGATATGGATTTAATAGAAATCAATGAAGCTTTTGCTGTCCAGGTACTAGCTTCTCTTAAGCTCCTATCAACAAAGAGTTTTATTGAGGAGAATTTCTCAAACCATAAGGATTTAGCTGGCTTTAAGATGGACAAGTTAAATGTTAATGGGGGAGCCGTATCTTTAGGTCATCCGGTTGGCTCAACCGGTGCCAGGATGATTTTAACCATTTTAAAAGAGATGAAGCGAAGAAATTCAAAATTTGGTTTAGCCTCACTCTGCGTAGGCGGAGGTCAAGGGGGAGCCTTTATCTTAGAAAGGTAGGAATGAGTGATTTAAACTTTAAAGTCGAAGGCGATATTGGTTTTATTGAATTTAACCAAGCTGGTTCAAAGGTAAATGTTTTAAGCTCCTCGGTAATGGCCGAGTTAAGCAAGTTAATTGCTTCTTTAAAAAACAAGCCACAAGTAAAAGCCCTCTTAATAACAAGTGCCAAGGAAAATATTTTTATTGCCGGGGCTGACATAAAAGAAATAGAAAACATAAGTTCAGCTAAAGAAGCTAAAGCTAAAGCTGATGAAGGTAAAGGCGTCTTAGATGATTTAGCTAGTCTTGATTTAATAACTATAGCAGTTATAAATGGAGCTTGCCTGGGAGGAGGTTTTGAATTAGCACTTGCTTGTGATTATAGGGTTGCTGGATTCGGCGATAAAATAAAGATTGGTCTTCCTGAGGTAAAGCTGGGAGTCTTGCCTGGTTTTGGCGGGACTGTAAGGCTTCCTCGTTTGCTTGGTCTGGTTACAGCTCTTAATTTAATTCTCGCCGGTAAGATGCTTACAGCTAAAGCAGCTTTAAAGATAGGAGCCGTGGACGGATTATTCTCCGATATAAATTTACTAGAGTCTTCAACTGAATTCGCTAAAAAACTGATTTCCCGGGAAAAAATAATAAAGAGAAAGAAAAAGAAACTACTGCAAACTTTATTAGAAGATACTAGCTTTGGCCGGTCAATTATTTTTAAGAAAGCCAAAGCCACTGTACTTAAAAAAACAAAGGGTTTTTATCCGGCACCGCTTAAGATCTTAGACGTTATCAGTAAAACCTACCCTCTTAACCTTAAAGAAGGTTTTAAAATCGAAAGTCAGGCCTTTAGTGGGCTGGCTGTTAGCGAGGTCGCCAAGAACTTAATTAAGATATTTTATCTTTTTGAAGAGTTTAAAAAGTGCCCTTGGGTTGAGACAAGCATAAAACCAAAGCCAATAGATAAGACGGCAGTTGTTGGAGCAGGAGTTATGGGCGGAGGTATTGCCCAGCTAATATCAAACTATGATATCCCGGTAAGAATAAAAGATATAAATTATGACTCACTTAAAACTGCCCTAAAAACAGCTTACAGTATTTTTAAGCAATCTCTTAAAAGAAGAAAAATTAAAAAGCATGATCTGGAGTTTAAGTTTGGTCTTATCTCACCAACAATTAATTACAATGGCTTTAAGACTTCCGATCTTGTTATTGAAGCAGTAGTTGAGGATATAGATATAAAGTGTAAAGTCTTTAAAGAGCTCGGTGAAGTTACGACTCCGGAAACTGTTATTGCCTCAAACACTTCAGCCCTTTCTATTTTAAAAATGTCCCAAGCAACTCCTTTAAGCGAAAGGGTAGTTGGTCTGCATTTTTTTAACCCGGTACATAGAATGCCTTTAGTTGAGGTTATTAAGTCAGCCAAAACCAGCGATGAAACTCTAGCCACAACAATAGCTTTTGCCAGGAAATTGTCAAAAGTTGTTATTGTTGTAAAAGACGTTCCCGGCTTCTTAGTCAACCGGATTCTTTTGATTTATCTTAATGAAGCGGTTTTTTTGCTTGAGCAAGGAATGAAAATCGAGGAAATTGATAGCCTGGCTCTAAACTTCGGCATGCCTATGGGTCCGCTTGAACTCATTGATGAGGTTGGTATTGATGTTGGCTATAAAGTTGGTAAAATTCTAGAAGATGCTTATGGTCCTAGGATGGAGGTCTGTAATCTCTTGAAAGAAGTCAAGGAGAAGGGGCTTTTGGGCAAAAAGGGCGGGAAAGGTTTTTATTCGCACAAGGGTAAGAAGAAAATACCCAACCAGGAAATTTATGATTTCCTTCAGGCCAAGTCCAGTAAGCCGGTTTCTTCGCAAGTTGCACTTAAAAGGTTGCTTTACATCATGGTCAATGAAGCAGCTAGATGCCTGGAGGAAGAGGTAGTCTTAAAACCTGGGGTAGTTGATTTAGGAATGATTACCGGCACAGGGTTTCCTCCTCATAGAGGAGGTTTATTGCGTTACGCTGATTCTCTTGGTATAGAAACTATAACAAAAGACCTCATAAGTTTTAAATCAGCCAGGTTTAAACCTTGTGACTACTTAATTAAAAAATCTGAAAATAAGGAAAAGTTTTATTCTTAATATCTTAATTAAATAAAAATGGGGGATATTGTATGAGTATTTTTGATAAGCGCATGGGCAAAGAAAAAAAGGCCTCTTTTGAATTAGCTGAGGATTCACGCCAGTCAGAGTGGTCAAGCCCAAGCTTTGTGGCTAATCTTTTTATCGGTAAGTTTCCCTGGGAGTTGATTCATCCCTTTAAGGAGCAAGCCAAAAAAGACAAGGAAGAAGGCGATAGGTATTTAGAGAAATTAGAAAAGTTTCTTAAAGATAATCTTGACCCTGACGAAGTAGATGAAACCAGAGAAATACCCCATAAAGTAATTAAGGGTCTTTTTGAAATGGGAGCTTTTGCTATAAAGATTCCTAAAGAATATGGGGGCCTTGGTATGAGTCAGGTAAATTATGACCGGGCAGTCCATCTAGTAGGTAGTTATTGTGGTTCAACTGCTGCTCTTCTATCAGCCCACCAAAGTATCGGTGTGCCCCAGCCTTTAATCAGCTTTGGAACCGAGGAGCAGAAAAGGAAGTTTCTGCCCCGTTTTAGCAAAGACTCAATTTCCGGTTTTGCTTTGACTGAACCTGATGTTGGTTCTGATCCCCGGAGCATGAAGACAACTGCTACGCCGACTAAAGACGGAAAGCACTATATTATAAATGGAGAGAAACTATGGTGTACCAATGGAAACATTGCTGACATCTTAGTTGTTATGGCTCAAACTCCTCCTAAAAGGGTTAGAGGTAAGGAGAAAAAGCAGATATCAGCCTTTATAGTTGAAACCAATTCTCCTGGTTTTGAAGTTACCTATCGTTGTAAATTTGTCGGTTTAAATGCAATTCAAAACGGTCTCCTGCGTTTTAATAATGTTAAAGTACCTAAGGAGAATATACTCATTGGCGAGGGCCAAGGTCTAAAATTAGCTTTCATAACTTTAAATACCGGACGCCTGACTCTACCGGCAGCAGTAACTGGTACTAGTAAGTGGTGTCTTAACATTTGCCGCAGTTGGGCTCTTGAGCGCAAACAGTGGGGCGTGCCAATTGCTGAGCATGAGGCCGTGGCTTCAAAGATATCTACTATGGCTTCGACAATTTTTGCCATGGAGACAATGACTTTTCTTGTAGCTCATATGGCTGATTTAAAAAGTTATGATATACGCCTGGAAGCGGCGATAGCCAAACTATTTTGCACGGAGGAGAGTTGGAAGATAATTTATGAGGCAATTCAAATTAGAGGCGGTAGAGGTTATGAAACTGCTCCGTCTTTGCGCGGCCGGGGTAAGCCTGCCTATGCTCTTGAGCGGGCAATGCGTGATGGACGTGTAAATACAATCTTAGAAGGTTCCAGTGAGATAATGCACTTGTTTATTGCCCGGGAAGCAATGGATTTTCACCTGGAGCCGATGAAACAAATTTATGATCCCAGAATATCAATAGGCAAAAAAATAAAAATAGCTTTTAAAGCCACTTTGGCTTATGCTCTCTGGTATCCAAAATTATGGCTGCCAACTAGCCCTTTTGCTAAAGAGGTAAAAGCAAAAAGTCTCAAAAAACACATAGTTTATATGAAGAAGACCTCAAAGCGTCTAGCCAGGGAGATGTTTCACAAGATGATGATTCATCAGAAGAAGCTAGCCAGCAAGCAGGGCATTCTAAACCGTTTTGTAGATATCGGCCTGGACCTTTTTGCTATGGCTTG
>CAJXAF010000068.1 GCA_913050175.1 uncultured bacterium | reverse complement strand
CAAAGATAGCTTCTCAGCCTTCTTAAGAGCTAGGACTTTACGCAACTTGTTATTTTCCTCTCTGAGTGAGTCAAACTTCTTAAGCCTTAACTCTAGGACAGCTATCTTAGCCTCAAAATCATGAATCTTATCCTCATAGGAATCCTTTGAAAAATGAAGGTGATTGCGGGCAAAAAATATAAAAATATTGGAGAATAGACCTTTAAAGGGAATGAATACTACTCCTAAGAAGAGCAGTATGGGAAGAATATGCTTTGATTTGAATTTAGAAAGTAGATACAAGGGAAAGCTTCTTTAAAAATTTTGGCTCCTCTAAAATCTTTCCAGTTCCCAGGGCAACTGCAGTTAAAGGATCGTCAGAAACAAAACAGGCCAATCCGGTTTCTTCAGATATTAACTTATCAATACCTCTTAGCAGAGCCCCGCCGCCACAAAGAACAATGCCCCGCTCAATTAAGTCAGCTGCTAGTTCCGGTGGAGTTCGCTCAAGAGTTACTTTAGCTGCTTCAACAATCTCTTTTAACGGTGCCTCCAGGGCACTTCTGATTTCATCAGAGTTAGCTTTAATAAATTTTGGAAGACCAGTAATTAAATCTCTGCCCCTGACTTCTATTGTCAGTTCTTCTTCTGTGGGCCAGGCTGAACCAATTTTAATTTTAATCTCTTCAGAAGTACGTTCACCAATCATAAGGTTGTAATTTTTTTTCATATGCTCAATGATTGCTGCATCCATTTCATCACCGCCTATTCTAATCGAACGAGCGTAGACAATTCCGCCTAAAGATATTACAGCAATCTCAGTTGTTCCTCCACCAATATCAACAATCATACTTCCTTGAGGTTCAGCAATGGGAAGGCCAACGCCGATTGCTGCGGCAATTGGTTCTTCCACTGGAATAACATCTCTTGCTCCGGCTCGTAAAGCCGAATCTTTTACAGCTCTTTTTTCAACTTCAGTTATACCGGAAGGTACTGCCACCACAATTCTTGGCCCGATAAAAGCTCTTCTTGGGTGGGCATTGCGAATGAATTGGCGTAACATCTCTTCAGTAACATCAAAGTCAGCAATTACTCCATCTTTTAGGGGACGAATAGCAATTATAGTTCCTGGGGTTCTACCAAGCATTCGCTTAGCTTCTTCACCAACGGCAAGACAAACACCTGTATTTTTATAGATTGCAGCTACTGAAGGCTCGCAGAGAACTATTCCTTCACCTCTTAGATATACCAAGGTCGTAGCCGTACCCAGATCAATTCCAATATCACTGGAAAAGCTCCCTAAGAGGTTACTAATTCGTTTTGTTAGGGTTTTTAATATGGGGATCATAAGTCCAATAATAACAAAGGCCGTAGCCTGTGTCAATAATTAGTTTATTTTTCGCCTATATTTATTCCTCTAGCCTCTTGGCATAAAAGCAAGCTTTTATCAGTGCTTTTTGAATATTGCACCAGAAGAAGCTGAAGTTACCATCTGGGAATAACGATAAAGGTAGCCTGATTTAACCTTAAGGAGTGGTTTCTTGAATGCCTTTTGGCGTTTTTTAAGTTTGAGAGTTGACAATTTAGCATTGATTTTTCTCTTTGGTATATCAATTTCAATTGTATCATTATTTTTTAAGAGCCCGATTAGGCCACCAGCCGCAGCTTCAGGGGAGATATGTCCAACACAGGGACCTCTGGTTCCGCCGGAGAATCTCCCGTCAGTAATTAAAGCTACATGCTTATGCAATCCCAAACCAACGATAGCACTAGTTGGCGAAAGCATCTCTCGCATCCCCGGACCACCGCTTGGACCTTCATAACGTATTACCACAACATCTTTCTTTTTAATCTTTTTACCAAGGATAGCTTTCATGGCTGCTTCTTCTGAATCAAAAATCCTGGCTTTACCGCTAAAATGCATCATAGTAGAATCAACAGCTGATTGTTTTACAACACAACCATTAGGAGCAAGATTTCCAAAAAGAATAGCTATGCCACCCTGCTTATGATATGGTTTGCTTAAAGGGCGAATAACATCGTGGTCAAGTATCGTCGCATTTTTTGCAATCGTTTTAATCTCAGTGCCGCAAACACTCTTATTATTTAAAATTTTGCTGGATAAACTCTTTAAAACAGCAGGAATGCCGCCGGCAAAGTGTAAATCCTCCATAAAATACTCTCCCCCTGGTCTTAAATTAGATATATGAGGAGTAGTTTTACTAATTTTATCAAAATCACTTAAAGTGAGCTTAACTTTAGCTTCATCAGCAATTGCCATAAGGTGCAAAACTGTATTAGTAGATCCACCTAAAGCCATATCTACCCTTATTGCGTTAGTGATAGCTTTTTTATTTACTATCGCACGCGGTAAGATATTATCCTTAATTAATTTTGTGATTTTCTGTCCACTCTCATAAGCTATGCGTAATTTCTGATTCATTACTGCCGGAGTTGTAGCACAAAAGGGCAGAGAAATCCCCATAGCTTCACTTAAGCAAGCCATAGTATTTGCAGTATACATACCCTGACATGAACCGCAAGATGGACAAGCCTCGCTTTCCAATTTTGCTCTCTCTGATTCAGATATTTTTCCGGCCTTAAATCTTCCTACTGCTTCAAAGGTATCGCGAACTAAAGAAAGTCTTTTATTGCCAAAATGGCCTGATAACATAGGCCCGGCAGTAAGAACAATAGTCGGTATATTTAGGCGCAACGACCCCATTATCATTCCCGGAGTTATTTTGTCACAGTTAGTCAAAAGGATTAAACCGTCAAGAGCATGTGCCGAAGCTACACTTTCAATTATGTCAGCAATTAATTCCCGGCTGGGTAATGATTGGCTCATGCCTTTATGCCCCATAGCTATACCATCACAAATAGCCGGTACACCAAATATAAATGGTGTAGAACCGGAATTTTCAATGCCCCGCTCAACATAGCGTTCAAGTATACGCATATTGATATGCCCCGGTACTAAATCAGTAAAGGATGAAGCTATACCTACAAAGGGGCGGTCTATATGCGAAGGGTGTAACCCGGTCCCATACAATAGAGCCCGATTCGGCATTCTTTCTAATCCTTTTTTAATTTTATTTGACTGCATTGCTCCTCCTATGAATATATAAGGAATATGAACTTAAAGCTTTAACCAAGGGTGATAAATTAATCTGCACCCTCTAATACACCTAAGTCTCTCTCTTCTTTTAAGAATTCTGCTTTTGATTTTTCAACTACGACTACTTTTACATGAGTATCGACTATTGGCTTGGTGTCTTTTATTCTCAATTGCTCAAAAAGGAAGGAAAACTCTTCCTCAAGAACTGATGAAATTTTTGTTTTTGCATCTACCGATAGTGAGTGTATATCCTTTTTAAAAACCCCCAGAGCCTTTTTTCTGGTCTTATAAATAAATTGGTCATCAGTCCAGTCAGCTTTTTTTTCTTCGGCACACTCTTTGTGCAGCCATTCGTAAATTTTTTCCTTTAAAGGAATCGGTAAATAATCATAGACGATATTCTGAAATTGAGTGGCTAAATGGATTTCAGCGCAACCGGTATCAGGGAATCTATTGAAAGCTTCATTGGGAAGAGTTGAGGCACCATGTTGAACAGCCCCTGACATCTTATATTCAGTCTTAGCAATCTCAGAAAGTTTCTTTAAAGTATCGAAATCAATGCTGACCTTAGCTATTGATCCATCCGGTAAAACCACGCCGCCATGGCTGGTTCCGGTTTGAATGCTTATCTTGGATATGCCTTTTAAGCTGCCGATCTCTTTTATATAGCCTTGCATAAAAGCATTTAACTCCTCAGCGGTTGAATTTTTACCTCCGACTTCACCAATTTCGCCGCCAATTGAAATTTCAACACCTTCGGGCTGAAGCTGGCGGATAGTCTTGGTAATGCTGGCACAGAGGTCATAATTAAGCTTCTGTTGCTCTTCTAAGGTTGATTTTGAAAGGTCAACTAGGGTTGATGTATCAATATCAATATTTAAAAAATTAGCTTCAATTGCTTCCTGGATTAACTCCTTTAAAGGGTTTATCTCTGCCTCAGGATTTTTTAAGTAGGTAGCGGCCTTTACCTGAAAATGATCGCCCTGAATAAAAATTGCACCCCTATAGCCTTCTTTTAGGGCGGCTAAGGTAATTATAGAGGTATATTCCACCGGTCTCTGGTCAGTATAGCCGATTTCACTCTTAGCTATTTCAAAAATAAATGCTCCGGCGTTAATTTTTAGAGCCGATCTAAAAACTGCTCTTGTTAAATCAAAGGTTAGAGTACGAATATTCATAGCCGGAACTGTAAAACCGGAGATCTCTTTAGTTCCCATGGCTTCATATAGCCCCTGCATAGAAGACGGTACAACGCCCAATTGAGCACCGCAACTATTGGCTATCCAATAAGCCAGACGCTTTAAATCCTGATTTTCTCCCAAAATAATAGTATCAACAATATTGTCGATTACTTTCTCCCGGAAAAGCTTCTCATCTTTAATGACTATCTTGCCGTTTTCCTCTGCTATGGCTTCATTGTTTAAAAGTTCTTCTTGGCTTTTGTAAATCATAGTACCTCCCTAAAGTTTATTTTAAGTTAACAATTTAATTAATTTATAGTAACTGCTTACTTCAATATCCTTTTTTTCGATTGCAGTTTTCAAAGGTATTAAAGCTAAATTATCGTTTTTAAGAGTTACACACTTATCAGTTTTTTTATTTAAAAGAGCGTTGACTGCAAATTGGCCATATCGGGCAGCCAGTATCCTGTCAAAAGCAGTTGGTGCACCTCCCCGCTGGATATGACCTAAAACTACCTCGCGGGTTTCAAGTTTAGTTATTTTTGATATGATTTTTGATAAGTCGGCTGCTCGAGCTTTACCTTCGGCTACGACTATTATCCAGGTTATTTTTCCTTGACCATAGCCCTTAGTTATCTCCTTACATATCTTTTTAATATCAAATTGTTTCTCCGGTACTATTACTTCCTCACAACCACCGGCTAGGGCAACCCGAAGCGCAATATAACCACAGGCTCTGCCCATTACCTCTACCAAAAAAATTCTCTCAAGCGAAGTAGCTGTATCCCTTATCTTATCTAGGGCTTCCAAAGCTACATTAACTGCTGTATCAGCTCCAATTGTCATCGGTACCTGGTTTATGTCATTATCAATAGTTGCCGGGATACCAATTACCGGAACTGAATACTTATCAGCCAGTGTGTGGGCCCCGGCTAAAGAACCGTTTCCACCAATAACAATTAAGCCATCAAGGGCATTCTTTTGAATTGTCCTCAAAGCTTTTATCTGGCCTTGTTTTCGCTTAAACTCAGTTGCCCGGGCAGTTTTTAATATTGTTCCGCCATGGTTGACAATGCCTGAGACTGAACAGCGATCAAGCGGCTGAACATCATTTTCAATGAGCCCGGAAAAGCCTCTTTTTATACCGAGTACCCCAACGCCGCAATGGACTGCGCTCCTTACAACTGCACGGATTGTAGCATTAATTCCTGCACAATCTCTAGTTATAATTCCAATTTTTTTTATAGCCATTATTATTTTATGGCACTTTTTAATTGCTCTACCTTATCAGTATTCTCCCAGGTAAAGCCTTCCTCTTCCCGGCCAAAATGACCGTAAGCAGCGGTCTTAGTATATATTGGTCGAAGAAGTTTTAAATCGTCAATAATTCCTGCCGGGGTTAATTTAAAAACTTGACGAATCCCCTTAGCTATTTTTTCTTCATCAACTTGGGATGTGCCAAATGTGTTGGCGCTGACCGAAACCGGTTCAGCAACACCAATACAATAAGACAGCTGGACTTCACAAGCCTTGGCTATCCCGGCCTTAACTATGTTTTTAGCTATATAACGAGACATATAGGAAGCTGAACGATCGACCTTTGTCGGATCTTTTCCCGAAAAAGCTCCGCCGCCGTGACGAGCGTATCCACCATAAGTATCAACAATTATTTTTCGTCCAGTTACGCCGGTATCTGAAACTGGTCCGCCAATCTCAAAGCGGCCGGTAGCATTGATGAATATTTTTGTATCCTTATCAATCATATCCTTAGGGACTATGTGGTCAATAACTAGCTTCTTTAAGTCATCGCGCAACTTTTCAGTTTTAACATCTTTTGAATGGTGAGCCCCAAGAATTATAGCATCAACTCTCTTGGGCACTCCGTTTTCATATTCGATAGAGACTTGAGATTTACCATCGGGCCTAAGGTAAGTGAGCATCTTATCTTTACGTAATTCTGATAGCCTCCGCACCAACTTATGCGATAGCATAATCGGTAGGGGCATAAGTTCCGGGGTTTCTGAATTAGCATAGCCAAACATTAACCCTTGGTCACCAGCTCCGCCGGTATCAACTCCTAAAGCTATATCGCTAGATTGTTCCTGAATAGCTGTAGTTACACCGCAGCTTTCATAATCAAAGCCTCCGGCCGGATCGTTATAGCCGATTTCTTTTAGTAATTTTCTTACAACTTTTGGTACTTCTACATAACATTTTGTGCTGATCTCACCAGCTACCATAATAAAACCTCTTGTAGCCAAAGCTTCACAAGCAACACGACCCTGGGTATCATTACTTAAAACAGCATCTAAAACAGCATCC
>CAJXAF010000067.1 GCA_913050175.1 uncultured bacterium | reverse complement strand
CTAGGGGTTGAAGTTATTTCTTTTTCACCGTCAAATTGGAGAAAATACGCAATAGTAAATAAAGGTACGGTAAACAAAGTTGAAAAAGGGCAGTTTGCTATTGATGAAGAGGGCAATCTTATCGGAAAAATAATTGAGGCTGATAAAAATACTTCTCGACTGCTCTTTGCCGATGATACTGAATTCACTGCTTCTGTCTTTATCGGAAGTCATACCTATGGTCTTCTTTCGGGAAATTTAATTGATGCTAAAGTTTTATATGTCGAGGACGGAGCCGGTCTTAAAATTGATGATAAAGTTTGGATGAGGATACCGGCTTCTAATTTGATAATTGATATCGGCGTTCTAAAACGGGTAAGCCGTAATGAAAATAGCCTATTTTGGGATATAGAAGTTAAATTGAACTCAAATAATTTTCTCATTGAGAAAGCTTTTATTATTCAATGAAAATTTTAAATATTATTCTCATCCTGGCGGCTCTCTTACTCATCGATCTAATAAAGCCCTTTGGCTATCATCTTAAAGTAGAGCTCTTATTTATCGGCATAATTTATGCCGCCCTCAACTTACCTCTGGCAAAAGCATTAATAGTCTGTATTTTTTTCGGCTTTTGTAAGGATTCTTTCTTGGATTCTACTTATTTGATAAGTACTTTTGAATTTCCCATATTGGCATTTTTAATACGCCAGTTCTATCTTAGGATTTTTTTCAAGTCAACAGAATCAAAACTTAAAATTAGCAAGGCTATACTCTTACTTAGTGCCTTAGTTTTACATATCCTTATTAATTCCTTAGTTATAATGACTTTTAATATTTGGTTTTCTGTTCTGTTTATCTTGCAGTCTCTTTTATTATTTCTGGCAATAGATTCCTTTTTAAATCACTGGCTTAAAATGCCGGATTTTGAGTAAGCTTAGACTGCACCCTGCATTTAAATTAATAAATGAAAAATCTATTTTCTTCATCGCAAAAATCATTTTTTCAAACCTCCGCAAATATACTTAAAGTTATATACCTAAGTGGATTCTTTATTTTAATAGTCACGCTAGGCTATTACCAAATATTTAAGGGTGACTACTATTCTAAACGGGCAGAAAAAAACTATGTCCGCCTGATGCCAATTAGGGCTGTTCGCGGTTCAATATTTGACCGCAATGGAAAAACTTTAGCTTATGATCGGGCAATATTCAATATAAGCGTAATACCTTACCAGATTAAGGATAGTAAAGATGCGCTCTTTAGCCAGATAAGTAAGTATCTTGACTATGATCTCGCCTTACTTAATAAAAACTACAAGCGTAATTTACAAAATTACTTTTCACCAGTTGATATAATTCGCGATATAGACAAAACAATAGCTTTAAACTTGAAAGAGAAATTCGGTGACCTTCTGCTTATTAATCCCCAGCCACAAAGATACTACCCTTACCCTTATCAATTGGCTCATGTCCTTGGTTATGTAAAAGATGCCAGCTCCTTCTATGAAAAGCTAAAAAAATACGGTTATAGCCCCCTTGAACGGGTGGGTTTTCTTGGTATTGAACAGTATTACGATACTTACCTAAAAGGTGAGGATGGCGGTGATTTAGTTGAGGTGGATGCCAAGGGTAGAGCGGTGGGATTTCTTGGTAAACGTATACCAAAAAAGGGAAAAGATATATATTTAACGATCGATAAAGATTTTCAAATAGCTGCTAAAGATGCCATCGGAAAAAAGCGCGGCTGTATTATTCTTATGAATGCTAAGACTGGTGAGATGCTCGCCCTTTATTCATCGCCTTCATTCGATCCAAATTTACTTACGGCCGGAAAAAACACTTCCAAATTTTTAAGCAGCAAGCATAGCCCTTTACTCAATAGAACAATTCAGTCTCGCTATCCTATCGGTTCGATTTTTAAACCTTTCTTAAGTTTAGTTAGTTTAGAGGAGGGCAAGTCAACGCCTTATACCCCTTTTAACTGTGAAGGTCAATTAGAACTAGGTATAAGTAGATTTCGTTGTCTAAAGCACCATGGTCAGGAGAATCTTTTCCAGGCTATAGCTCACTCCTGTAATGTCTATTTTTATAATTTAGGGCTTAGATCCGGCCCAACCCTTATCCATAAGTGGTCAGAAAAATTTGGCCTGGCGTCTTTAACTAAAATTGATTTGCCCTATGAACGAAAAGGCTTTGTGCCAAGCATAGCCTGGAAAAAAAATCACTTAAAGCAAAATTGGTATGCCGGTGATACCCTTAACTTATCAATTGGTCAAGGCTACCTTGGGCTCACCCCTTTAGAAGTCATTAGAGCTTTTAATTTATTTGCCAATAAGGGAGACCTAGTTACCCCTCACATCTTAAAGCAAATCTCTAATTTGCCTTCCGGACTACAAAAGTCAATTAATTCCGGGGTAAATAAAGAAAATGTTTTAATTATAAAAAAGGCTTTGCGCCAAGTTGTGATTTCTGATACGGGAACAGGAAGAACCTTAAATTCTTTGGGCCTGGGCATAGCCGGCAAGACTGGTACAGCTCAGACAAGCGGAAAATCTCACGGCTGGTTTCTGGGATTTTTTCCCGATAAAGAGCCTCAGTATACAATTTGCGTATTCCTGGAAAATGGAGGTTCAAGTTATAATGCCCTTAAAGTAACTGGGAGTTTCTTGAGTATACTAAAAGAGGAAGATTTATTGTAAGAAATAATTAAAATAATGCTAAATAATATTAAAACACTAAATTTGCGTTTAAGTGGCTTTAAGACAATTGCTCTTCTTTTAATTGCTCTTAACGTAATAAGCCTAGCTTGTATTTACAGCAGTCTCCACCAGGGAGGAGTGTTTGTAGGCAGTGACACATTATTGCGGCAGATGATTTGGATAGCTCTATCCTGGCTCTGTCTTTTATTGTTTTCTTTTATCAATTACCGAGTCTACTATAATTTAAGTTACATTATATATTCCTTTAATATACTTTTGCTTTTAGGGGTTAGCCTTTTTGGGAAAACAGTTATGGGTGCTCAACGTTGGATTTCTATTTTTGGATTTACTTTCCAGCCTTCAGAGCTCTCAAAAATTGCTATCATTATAATTTTGGCAAAGTTCTTTTCAAGCAAAAAAGAGAGTGGCTTTATAAAAGATTTCCTTTTACCATTGGGCCTTGTAGGATTAAATGCTTTAATAATTTTTACTCAGCCTGACTTGGGAACGGCTCTTGTTTTGATCTTTTTATTCGTTTCAATCGGCTTATTTTCTAAAGTTAATAAATTTTACTTTATTGGCTTTGTTATCTTAGGGATAGTATTAACACCCTTTGCCTTAGGGGCTTTGAAAGATTATCAAAGGCAGAGGCTTACTGTATTTATTAACCCTGACGTAGATCCTTTAGGCGCTGGTTATACAATAATCCAATCAAAAATTGCTATTGGCTCAGGTCAAGTTCTTGGCAAAGGTTTCCTGGCGGGGACACAGAATCAATTTAACTTTTTGCCAGAGCGCCACACCGATTTTATTTTTACAATTCTGACTGAGGAGTGGGGATTTTTAGGGGCAATTTTCCTTTTAATGCTCTATTGGCTTATTTTAATGAAAATTATTCAAAAAATAGGGGATTCAAGCGATGATTTTGTATATTTTTTTACCCTTGGCATTAGTGTCTTATTCTTTTTTCATATTTTCATAAATATTGGTATGACTTTGGGCATTCTGCCTGTGGTTGGCCTGCCTTTAATATTTTTAAGCTATGGTGGAACAAACATGCTTATTAATTATATCTTGTTGGGAATATTTCTTAATATCTGCCGAAATAACCACTGATGATTAACCTAACAAATTTTCAACGGCCGCAACGATATGTAGGTAATGAGTGGAATGTTATAAAAAAACCTCACCAGGGTAAAATAAAAATTTGTCTGGCTTACCCCGATTTATATGAAATCGGAATGAGTAATTTGGGTTTGCGGATAATCTACGGTCTATTAAACGAATACCCTGATATTGTTTGTGAGCGCAGTTTTCTTCCCGGGAGTGATTTAATCATACATTTAAGCCAGAGCCAGGATAAACTTTTCAGCCTGGAATCAAAAACACCTTTAAGCGAATTTGAAGTAATTGGCGTAAACATTGGACATGAGCTAAATTACACCAATTTCTTAAAAATTCTCGATTTAGGCGGCATACCTATATATGCTAATCAGAGAGCTGATAACATTGTTGTCGTCTCAAGCGTTAGCAATCCTGAACCACTGGCAGATTTTGTTGATGTCTTTTATATCGGTGAATTCGAAGAAAACTCTAAAATCTTTGTCGACATTCTAAAAAACTGTAAAAGCAAGCCTGAAAGATTGAGAGCTTTAGCCGGCCAAGAAGGCTTTTATGTTCCCAGTATGTATAATTTTTACCGTAAGGCCAATACCTATTTTTTCGAAAAAAAATATCCTGATGTAAGCTTACCGATAAAAAGAGCCTATGTTAGGGATCTTGACACCTCCTATGTACCAACTAAGTGGCTGACACCGCATACCGAGATAACCCATGACCGGGTACCGATTGAATTAGCCCGAGGCTGTCCCCGTCGCTGTACTTTTTGTCAAGCCAGAGATGTCTACTTTCCTTATCGCCAGCGGAAAGTAGAAACAGTTAAGCGCTTAGTTCGCCAAATATATGAAACTTCAGGTTATGAAGAATTTTCTTTTCTAGCTCTCTCAGCATCTGACTATTCTCATATAGAGGCCTTGTTGGATGAGATGTATCCCTTTTTTTTAAAACACCAAATCGGGTTAAGCCTGCCATCGCTTAGGGTAGATGACCTAATAACCGTGCTTCATAAAAAGCTCCTAAAGCTTAAAAAATCCTCTTTAACTTTAGCGGTAGAAGCCGCCCGCGATCCCTTGCGCAATAGGCTAAATAAGGAAATTGATATAAAAAAGCTCTTTGAGGCTGCTAAAGTCATAAAGCACTTGGGAACCCGCCGGATAAAGATATATTTTATGTTTGGCCTTCCCGGAGAAGAGGAGGAAGATCTATTGGCTATGAGAGATTTTGTTAATAAACTAAGGAGTGAGAGCGGACTTATGGTGGGGGTAAGCATAAATATTTTTATACCTAAGCCCTTTTCTATCTGGTCTGATCAAAAAATGGAAACCGAAAGCAATCTAAACAGGAAGAGGCAATCTATTTTAAATAATTTTTCAAGAGTACGAAATATTAAATTATCAGTTGCCTCAGTTAAAAATATCCTCCTTGAGGCTATAATTTCACGGGCTGACAGGAAATTCTCAGAAGTAATTTATAAAGCTTACTCTAAGGGCGCAATCATGGACGGCTACAGCGAGCACTTTAACTGGCAAATTTGGGAAGAGGCAATGGCTGATAGCGACATTGACTACAACGACTACCTTAATAACACTAGTGATAATTATCCCTGGTCATTTATAGAATCAGCGAAAGTCATTAATTCATGCAAATAGTAAAGTTTCCTGTAAAAGTTAAATTAAAAAAATTTTCTGATTTAATATTTTTCTCTCAACTTGATCTTATCCATCTTTTGGCCAGAGCCCTAAGAAGGACTAATCTGCCAATTTATTTTACTCAGGGTTTTCACCCTCGGGTAAAGATAAGTTTCTTAAGCGGATTAAAGCTTGGAGTCGAAGGCCAAATGGATGTTGTTTTTTATTTTAGAGAAAAAATCCAACCCCAAGACATGGTAAGAGAATTATCCCCGCAATTGCCTAAAGGATTGGAAATAGTTGAAATTTTAAGTTAATTAAGGGTTAACGGAGAAGAAGAGTGGTAGTCATTTTCTTTGCTTTAAAAAACTCACGGGTGAATTTTTTAGCAAGTTTCTGATCATACTTTTTACAGGAAAAAATATTTATATAAGCAGTACCCCAGTGATCAGAGAAGTGGCCGGTTATTGAGCTGGTTTCAATCAGCTGAACCAGAGAGTAACCTTTGGTAAAAGCTTCTTTTTCACCAAAATAGGGCAGGAGGGTTTTTCCGTATTTCTTCATCTTTATCAATTTACACAATTGATTAGTATAGGCTTGCAATTTTTTCTTAGAAGATATGATCTTTTTATCACAATCTCTAAGATTAATAATTAACTCATAGCCAAAGGTTTTTTTCGCCATTTCTCACCTCCTTCAAGCAATAGGGGAGTAACATACTCTCCTAGAGTATTATTGTCATTTTTAATTTTTAAGTTAGTGTAATCGAATCTTGGCAGGGAATTAAGGTTGGTAATCCTTAAGGGTTTTTCGATGGGCAAACCCTTAAGGTAATTCAAACATCCGTTAGTCGGGTAATATCTTCGCGTCACCATCCCTTTGCTTTATTTCTCTTTTTTTGTATAGCATAAAAGCTAATATTTTTAACACAATTTTAACTTTTTATAGCACATTTTTGAATTTATTGCAAGACTTTTTTTACTTCTGAGCCCGGCTTTACTTAGAAAAAGTATTAATTTTCTAATTTGTCTTAGCCTTTGTTAGCGTTTCTACTTCTCTTATTTGCGTAGGCAGGCCAATCTTATCGAGTAAGTCGATAAATGGGTCGGGATCAAGCTCCTCAACGTTTACCATAGTTTTAGTATCCCAGACGCCTTTAGCTATTAATATGGCTGCTGCAACTGGCGGCACTGCTGCTGTATAAGAAATGGCCTGTGATTCTACTTCTTCATAGGAGTGGGTGTGATCGCAAGTATTGTATATAAAGATTTCTCTTTCCTTGCCGTCTTTTGTCCCCCGAATTTGATTTCCAATACAGGTTTTACCGGTATAATTAGGAGCTAAGGATAGAGGATCAGGCAAAAGAGCCTTAAGGACCTTTAAGGGCACAACTTCAACGCCTTCAGCAGTTTTTACTGGATCTACCGAGGTTATCCCCAATTTTGTTAGAACAGTAAAAACATTT
>CAJXAF010000066.1 GCA_913050175.1 uncultured bacterium | reverse complement strand
TTCCTTAAGAGATTGTCTATTTATATGCAGGATAAGCGTGCTTTGCTAACTGAGCATTTAGAAGAGCTTAGAAACAGGATTATAAAATCACTTATTTTTGTGATCATTGCTTCTTGCTTAGTTTACAGTTCCATCGGAAAGATTTTACCGCACTTAGTAAAACCTGTTGGCAAACTGGTATTTTTAGCACCGCAAGAAGCTTTCCTGACTAATATTAAACTGGCTTTTTTTCTTGGACTATTCTTAGCTTTGCCCTTTGTTCTTTATCATATTTGGAGATTTGTTTCAAGCGGCCTAAAGCCTAGAGAAAGAAAATATTGCCTGATATTTGGTCCTTTTTCTTTCATCTTCTTTCTTTTAGGTTCAAGTTTTGGTTATTTTTTAATTGTGCCCATAGGAATGGGATTTTTGCTTGAGTTTGCCAATGAGTACCTTGTTCCCATGCTTTCAATAAGTAAGTATGTGTCTTTTGTGGGAACCTTAACTTTTGCTTTTGGCTTGGTTTTTCAATTACCATTAGTTCTTTTATTTCTTACTAAAATAGGGGTGGTTACGCCGAGATTTTTAAGCAGCCACAGGAAACACGCAATCGTTATAATTTTTATTGTATCTGCCAGCTTAACACCTCCCGATGTAGTTACTCAAGTGCTGATGGCAGTGCCACTTATTTTGCTTTATGAATTAGGACTTATATTTTCTAAGTTTGCTTACCGAAGAGAATGATAAAAGATATTACGGCAATTATTCTAGCCGGCGGCAAAAATGCCCGCATGGGTCAAGATAAGTCATTTTTAGAGTTTTCCGGCAAGCCGGCAATTGAAATTATAATCAATACCTTAAAGCTTACTTTTGCTGAGTTAATGATTATAACGAATAGTCAGCAAAGCTATTTAAAGTATAAGGTAGAAACGCACAGCGATTTAATTACTGATAGGGGCCCCTTAGCAGGTATATATACTGGCTTATCGTATTCAAACAGTGATTTTAATTTTTTTACAACTTGTGATGCGCCTTTTCTAAGTAAGGAAATAATTGAGCATATAGCCGGCAAGGATAAAGACTACGATGCAATTGTGCCGGAGTTTAACGGTCGTCTTCAACCCTTATGTGCTCTTTATTCAAAAGCTTGTCTGCCCGCTATTAAGGCAGCACTTTCTAAGGGTGAGCTTAAAGCTCAAGATGTTCTCTCTCACTTTAAGGTTAAAAAGGTACCAGAAGAAGAATTAAAAGAGATTGACCGAGAAGGAAAAAGTTTTCTTAACATTAATACGCCGTCAGAGTACGAACAATTTAAATAAATGAATAGAATTTATGGATAGTCTAAAGCGCCAGATTGATTATTTAAGGATATCAGTAACTGACCGTTGCAATTTGCGCTGTCAATATTGCATTCCTAAGGGAGGTATTGACCACCAGCCCCATGAAAAAATATTACGCTTTGAGGAGATTTTCAGGCTGGTTAAGATTTTTACTTCTTTAGGAGTAAAGAAAGTCAGAATTACCGGCGGTGAACCTTTATTGAGAAAAAACCTCACAGAGCTTATTGGCCAGATTAATTCTTTAAATGATATTGAAGGAGTATTTCTTACTAGTAACGGTGTATTTTTAGAGCAGCAAGCCTCGCTTTTAAAGCAAGTAGGAGTAAAGGGAGTCAATATAAGTCTTGATTCTTTAAGAGGGGAGCGTTTTAAATCTATAACCGGTTCTGATAATCTATCCCAAATCTTAAAAGGTATTGAAACAGTGCGAAAGATAGGCTTTTCTCCTTTAAAGCTAAATATGGTAGTAATGCGTGGCGTAAATGACGATGAAATAATTGATTTTATGAATTTTGTTTTTGCCAGGAAGATAGAGATAAGATTTATTGAATTTATGAAAATTACGCCTTTATGGCAAAAGAATTTATTAATTCCTTTAGAAGAAGTTAAGTACATTTGCCAAAAAACATATGAGCTAAGAAAACTGCCTCGTTTTACTTCCAGTCCGGCTGAGGAGTACGAGTGTCAGGAAGGTAAAGTAGGTTTTATTAAAACCCGGGAGAATAATTGCCGAATTTGCTCTCGCCTAAGGCTTACATCAACCGGCGAACTAAAAACTTGTCTTTATCAACCTAAGGGGATTTCTCTGCGTCAACTTCTTCGCAGCCAGGCTAGTGATGACCAGATAAGAGAAGTTATAAGAGGTTCTATTGGAGAAAAAAGTAATATCGATTATACTAAGGGCCAGGAAAAAGCTATTTTTATGTCAAGCGTAGGCGGATAAGAGGATTTTAATTATAAGGAAGGAAAAAAAATGAGAATGATTGATATCGGTCAAAAGAAAGTAACCGAGCGAAAAGCTACAGTTGAGGCTGTTGTAAAAACAAAAGCCAAAGTCATTGAGCTTATAAAAAAAGGTAAAGTGCCAAAGGGTAATGTGATTGAAGCAGCAAAGCTCTCGGCTATCATGGCTGCAAAAAAGACGCCTGACATTTTAGCACTTTGTCACCCAATAGCTATTGAAACTGTCGAGGTCGATTTTAAAATTCAAAAAGATTCTATAAAAATTTCTACCTTTGTTAAAGGAGATACTAAAACCGGGGTAGAGATGGAAGCTTTTACTGCTGCAAGTGTGGCGGCTCTAACGGTCTATGACATGTGTAAGTCCTTAGATAGAGGCATGACAATTAATCAAATTCGCTTAATGAAAAAGAGTGGTGGTAAAAGCGGCACCTATACTCGCTTAAGAAATAAATAATTAAACTTATGAGTATTCCAAAAGTGTTAGCTGTATCAATATCTGCTAAGAAAGGCGAAAAGAAGAAAAACGTTTCGAAAGTGAAATTAAAGTCTGATTATGGCATTGTTGGCGATGCCCATGCCGGAAGCAAGCGCCAGGTTAGCCTCCTGGCTATTGAGTCGATTGAAAAGATGAGGGCTAAGGGCATAGATGTTAAGTCAGGTGATTTTGCTGAAAACATTACAACTTCTGGTATTGATTTAGTAAATTTGCCTATAAATACAAGAATAAATATAGGTGAAGGAACAGTACTGGAGATAAAAATTATTGGCAAGGAGTGCCACGATCGGTGTCATATTTATTATACTGTTGGTGATTGCGTGATGCCCAGGGAGGGCGTATTCGCTAAAGTGATTAAGGAAGGCACAATAAAGCCGAATGATAAAATAAGCATTAAGGAGAAACTATGAATTATAAAGTTGCTGTGATAACTAGTAGTGATAAGTGTTCAAAAGGAGAACGCGAAGACAAAAGCGGAACGATTGTTAAGGACATGATTGGCGGGCAACCTTTTGATATTATAAAATATGAAGTGATTCCCGATGAGCCCGAAATGCTAAAAGAAAGACTAATTGATTACAGTGATAATTTAAAAGTAGATTTAATTCTAACTACCGGCGGTACCGGACTTGGCCCAAGAGACCAAACTCCCCAGGCAACCAGAGCAGTGATTGACCGGCCAGCTCCGGGAATAACTGAAGCCATGAGAGTTATGTGTCTTCCGATTACAAAACGGGCAATGCTATCTCAGGGGATTGCTGGTTTGCGGGGGTTAACTTTAATCATCAATCTTCCTGGTAGTTCTAAAGGAGCAAAAGAGTCACTGGAGGCAATTCTTGATGAGCTACCTCATGCCTTAAGAATGATTAACGGCGGAGGGCACTAAAACAGTTAGAGAAAAATATTTTTAATTAAACAGCATCCAGAGGTAGGAAATGGCTAAGATTTTAATTATTGATGACGACGTAGATATTGCAGTTTCAACACGTATTATTTTAGAGAGCAAAAATCATACGGTTATTCATTCTCTGAGTGGTGAAGACGGAATCGCCAAAACCAGAGAAGAAAAACCTGATTTAATTATTCTTGATGTTATGATGCCTGATGGCATGGATGGCTTTGATGTTGCTAGAAAATTAAAACAGGAAGATTCAGCAAAAAACATTCCGATTTTAATGCTGACATCTATTAAAGACCAGCTTGGCCTTGATTTTAAAAATACTGCCGGTGACCAAGATTGGCTTCCAGTCGATGCTTATTGTGAAAAGCCGTTAAAACATCAGGAATTAATTGAAACCATTGATAAACTTTTAGATTCTTAAACAGGCAGGTAACCACAACTTTACTCTTGTAAAAACCAGCTCCTGACCGTAGCTGGTTTTTTATTGCCTTATCGAGAACCTGTCTTAAGTCAGTAGCAGTTTATTAGTGCATCGGTAATATTTTGACTTTAGGTGTATTTTATATATAATGTATAATACAGTTTCTTTAAGATACTCATAGATTATGGTGCTAATCCACTTATTCATAACTTTTTTTAAGATTAGTTTATTTGCTGTAGGCGGCGCCTATTCTTTCTTGCCATTGTTAGAGAGAGATATCGTTGATAATTATCACTGGCTGACTAAAGGTGAGTTTTTAGATGTTACCGCAATGGTAAAGTTATTTCCCGGGGCAATATCAATTAAATTTGCTACCTATACCGGGTATAAAGTTGCCGGAATTGCCGGGGCCTTGATAGCCAACCTTGCTAATGCTTTGGTGCCGATTTTTATTGTATTCTTTCTAGTGAATCTCTACAATAAATACAAGGATTTAGATGGAATTAAAAATGCTTTTTCTATGGTGCAATTGGCAGTATTTGCCATGATCATTGCTGTGGCTTTTCAATTAATCAATCTCAATCAACTGGTTCAATTCAAAAGTATAATTGTAGTTTTGGTTTGTTTTGTTTTATTCTTATATACTAAGGTTCATCCGGCATTTGTCATTATGGCTACTGCTATTATTGGTTTTTTTATTAAAAAATAGGGGGTATTTAATTGGAAAAAAAAGCAAAATTAATCATTGGGGAAGATACTTACGAGTTTCCTATTATTGAAGGCAGTGAAGGCGAAAAAGCCATTGATTTTAGAAAATTAAGACAGGCGACTTCACATATATCTTTTGACCCTGGTTTTGGAAACACCGGATCCTGCACGAGTGCCATAACCTTTATTAATGGAGAAAAAGGAATACTGCGGTATCGAGGGATTGCAATTGAGGAATTAGCTGAGAAGGCAACTTTTGTCGAGACTGCTTACTTAGCTATATATGGCCGTTTGCCTTTAAAACAGGAATTAGCAGACTTTTCTTTGAATTTCACAAAACATTCAATGATCCATGAGGATATGAAAAACCTTTTTAAGGGATACCCGGCAGCAGCTCATCCCATGGGTACGCTTTCAGCAATGGTTTGTGCTTTATCCTCTTATTATCCGGAATTATTGAAGCCCGAGCCAACACCTGAGGAGATCGACACAATTGCCATAGAGTTAATATCGAAGGTTCGTACTCTCAGTGCTTTTTCTTATAAGAAATCAATTGGTGAGCCATTTGTGTACCCCCTACATGGTTTAAGATATGTGGCTAATTTTTTACATATGATGTTTGCTTCACCAAATAGTAATTACAAAATTGATGAAGATATCGTTAAAGCTTTAGAAACGCTGTTAATTTTGCATGTTGACCATGAGCAGAATTGTAGTACTTCTTCGGTACGCTTGGTTGGATCTTCACAGGCTAACCTTTTTGCTTCTGCCTCAGCTGGCATCTGTGCCTTATGGGGGCCGCTCCATGGCGGAGCAAATCAAAAAGTTATTGAGATGCTGCAAATGATCATTGATGACGGTGGCAATCTTGATAAGTATGTTGCCAAGGCAAAAGATAAGGAATCAGGTTTTAGGCTTATGGGTTTTGGCCACAGAGTCTATAAAAATTTTGATCCCCGGGCAAGAATTATTAAGGCAAAGGCTGATATTATTTTAAATAAATTAGGCATTCACGACCCTTTATTAGATATCGCAATTAAACTTGAAAAGGTAGCCCTTAGCGACGACTACTTTGTCGAACGAAAATTATATCCTAACGTAGATTTTTATAGTGGAATAATTTATCGAGCCATTGGTATTCCCTCAAAAATGTTTCCGGTAATGTTTTCTATTGGCAGAATGCCGGGGTGGATAGCTCAATGGAAGGAAATGATTGAATCTAAGGAGTTAAAGATAGGCCGTCCGCGGCAGATTTATACAGGGGATAACCTTCGTGAGTACGTACCCATAGATAAACGAAAGTAGTTTGCAAGAGAATTCATGGCTAAAGATACTAAAGACAAAAAGGTCCCTAAAAGAAGCGGGGCGAAAGTCACTGTTAATGAAGCCTGGTGCAAGAAGTGCGGTATTTGCATAGCTTTCTGTCCCACAGCAGTATTTACAGCCGATGATTTCGGTTTGCCAATAGTTGATAAACCAGAAAAGTGCATCAAGTGCATGCTTTGTGTAATAAGGTGTCCTGATTTTTGTATTGAGGTTGAGCCGTTAAAAGAATAAACTGACAGAGTTTTTAAAAAAAGGATGTATTTATGGATAAAAAAATAAGTGTGATCGGTGCAGGCCATGTTGGCGCAACAACTGCTCAAAGAATAATCGAAAAGGATTTAGCTGATGTTGTCTTAGTTGATATCGTAGAGGGGTTGGCCGAGGGCAAAGCTTTGGATTTAATGGAGTCAGCTCCAATAGAAGGCTTTAATGCTAAAATTGTAGGAACGAGTGATTATAGCCAGACTAAGGATAGCGATATTGTAATTATTACTGCTGGGTTAGCGCGTAAACCTGGCATGAGCCGGGATGATTTGCAGGCAACAAATGCAAAAATTGTCTCTTCAATCGTTGACAGCATAATGAAGCATAATTCTGAAACAATTCTTTTAATTGTAACTAACCCCTTAGATGTTATGAGCTATTTAGCCCATAAGCAATCAGGCCTGGCCTCCAATAAAGTTATTGGCATGGCTGGGGTTTTAGATTCAGCCAGATACAGGTATTTTATTGCTGATGAGCTTAAAATATCACCGGAAATCGTCGAAGCTATGGTTTTAGGCGGTCATGGTGATTCTATGGTGCCCTTACCTAAGTATTCAACTGTTAGCGGAATACCAATAACTCAACTTATAAGTAAGGAGCGAATAGAGGCGATTAATGATAGAACTAGAAAAGCTGGTGCAGAAATA
>CAJXAF010000065.1 GCA_913050175.1 uncultured bacterium | reverse complement strand
CAACCTTAGGCAGTCATGGCGAACTTGTTACCGGTATTGTCTCAAGCCTTTTTTTATTTGGTACACTCTTATTTTTAGATAAAAAGATAAACTTAATAGAAAAGATACTTACTAAAAAAGTTTTTATTTGGGCTTTAATTATAGGTATTTTAAGCGTGTCTTTAGGCAATATTTACTATAATAGGACTGAAGGCGACCGTTATGTAAGTATGGAGGAGTATTCTGGATTCTGGCCGGATGCAACCAGGGCTTGGAAGTGGATAAATGATAATACCGATAAGAACAATATTGCTTATGTCGGCAGGCCGGTTCCTTTTCCTCTATACGGATCACAATTTAAAAACAATGTTTATTATGTCTCAGTAAATGAGATTGAGCCGGCAAAACTCCATTACTTCAAAGATAGTTACTATTCTTGGGGGAGTGAATTTGAAGAGATGCACGAGGCTTTTAAGAAGAAAGGCAATTATCGGCAAAATCCCCAGTACTCTCTCTGGCTTAAAAATCTCCTTAAAGCTAAGACCGATTATTTATTCATCTACTCCTTACAACATACAAAGACAGTAATTTTTCCCCTTGAGTATGAGTGGGTAAGATCAAAACCAGATGTTTTTAAAGAAGTTTTTTCAAATAAAACAATTCATATATATAAGGTTTTAAAATGAAAATATCAATTATTATTCCAGCTTACAATGAAGAAGGTAACATCATTGAGGTTATTACTGAAATTGAGAAAGTATTAGATATCGAGCATGAATTAATTGTAGTAAACGACCATTCAACTGACAAAACCAAAGCCTTAGTGGAGGGCTTACTTGATAAGTATAAAAATCTTCGTTTAGTTGACAATAAAAAACAACCTGGTTTTGCTAATGCTCTCCTTACCGGCTTTGCCCAGGCCTCAAGTGAAATTTTACTGCCGGTTATGGGAGACTTGTGTGATGATCTATCAACTATTAAGATTATGTATGATAAGATTAATGAAGGTTATGATATAGTTTGTGGTTCACGATACATGCCTGGTGGTTCGCAAATCGGTAGTCATAAGTTTAAAGCTTTTCTCTCTTGTTTAGGCGGTAGAGTCAGCAAATTAATCCTTGGTATACACACCCAAGATATCTCCAATGCCTTTAAGATGTATAGAAAGAAAATTTTTGATGAAATCAATTTAGAAGCCCAGAGTTTTGATATATCTTTTGAAATTCCAGTTAAAGCTCATTTTAAAGGTTTTAAAATTACCCAGGTGCCTACAACTTGGAAAGGCAGGACTAAAGGCGAATCCAGTTTTAAAGTTTTTAGCATGCTCTCCAAATATATTAAAATATTTTTCTGGGCCCTATGGCAAAGGCTAAATTTTAAAAAAAATGCATAATATTTTACTTATTAGAAATGACAGGTTTGGTGAATTTTTATTAAATATTCCGGTTTTCCGAGCCTTTAAGGAGAGCTTTAAGGATGTCGAGTTAACCCTGGCTGTTGATTCTTATGTCCAGGACCTAGCTAAAGAAATTGAATATGTTGATGATGTTATTGTCTGGGATAATCGAAAGCACACTCTTAAAGAGATATTTAATTTTAGCCAAGTATTACGTAAGAAGAAATTTAAAACTTGTCTGGTGTTAAACCCGGCTAAGGATTCTCATATAGCCTCATTTCTAGCAGGTATACCAAAAAGGGCAGGTTACAGGAGAAAGTGGGATTTCTTACTTAACTGCACCTTAGAAGATACTAAAGCAAAAGCTCTAAAACATGAGGTAGAGTATAATCTTCTCTTGACTAATTTATTAGGGGCTAATACAGATGATAATTCTTTAAATTTAAAAACTGATCCCAAGGAGGCCCTTGATTTATTTAATAAATTCTCAATTGCTCAGTCTGATAAATTAATTGCAATTCACCCCTTTACCAGTGACACAATCAAACAATGGCCCAAGGAAAAATTTAAACAGTTAATTTCTGTTTTAGAGAGTAGGTTTAAGGGAAAAATTATTATAGTCGGTGGCAAGAATGAATTAGATGAAAATAAGAGTTTTTTAAATAGTTTAGGCAGTAATGTAATTAATTTAACCGGTCAAACCAGCCTGATGCAATTGGCAGCAGTAATTAAGGGGTGTGAACTTCTTATTTCTTGTGACAGCGGCCCCATGCACTTAGCAGCTGCTGTTAATACTAAAGTCGTTGCTATTTTTCGTTCAGATATCGTAGCCAAATCAGCACGAAGATGGGGACCCTGGGGTAAGGGGCATATTGTAATAGCCAAAGACGATCTTAGGAAAATAGAAGTTAGTGATGTTTTTAATAAATTAGAGGACAGCTTTAGTATCTTAAATTCTAAGGTTTAGGGAAGGCAAATCTATATGAGTAAGAAAAAGGAAAAAAGCAACTATCTTTTAGAAAGGGTAATTAAAGTTGTAGGTGAAAACAAAAAAGGTAAAGTCCTTGATTTGGGTTGTGGTAACGGTGATTATTCAAAACGTCTAAAAAACTTAGGATTTAAAGTGCTCGCCGCTGATCTTGATGAAAAAAGGTTTAGATATAGCGGTGATATTTCTTTTAAAAAGTGCGACATCACCCGAGAGCTCCCCTTTGAAGATAACTCCTTTGATTTTTGCTTATTGCTTGAAGTAATAGAGCATCTTAGGAATCCTTATTTAGTAATGAGCGAGTTAGGGCGTATTCTAAAGCCAAAAGGAGAGCTCATCTTATCAACTCCTAATATACTCAATCTTAAATCCCGTTTTCGTTTCTTTTTTGAAGGTGCTTATGATTTTTTTCGAGAGCCTCCTCTGGATCAGGTAACTAACCCTAAAGAAACAGGTTTTAATTTACACATTGTACCTTATAGATTCCATGAGTTAGAATATCTACTTAAAGTTAATGGCTTTGATATAAAAACTATAACTGCCAGCGTATGTGAGAATAAGGGCTTATTTTTTTTAAAACCTTTGATAGTCCTGCAATCTCTCTTAAAAGAGAGACGTTCAGAGCGTACCGGCGGTATAGACCATAGCCGGATTAATAAAATATTATTATCAAAGGAATTGCTTTATGGCAGACACCTTGTCATTGTTTTAGAAAACAACTCATAAGTCAGAAATTAAAAAAGAAAGGTAATTCTATGGATAAAGTTTTCAGTGTTTTAGAACTTAACTCTACTGTTCGTAACCTCCTAAGAGAGTCTTTTCCTCAAACTATATGGGTTTGCGGTGAAATTCAGGGGTTCCGCCCGGAAAGAAATAAGAGACATATTTATTTTGAATTAGTCCAAAAAGATGCTGATAGTGATAATATTTTGGCTAAAGTAAAAATTGCCCTTTTTGCCGGCAAGCGACCTCTGATAGAGAGACGGATTGCTGAGACCAAGGGAGCTTTCAAACTTTCCAATGATATTGAAGTTAAAATTTTATGCGAAGTCAGTCTGCACCCACCAACCGGCCAATACAGCCTTATTGTCCACGATATAGATACGGTTTATACTCTTGGTAAGGTTGCTCAGAACCGCCTTAAAATAATCGAAGA
The DNA here is from genome assembly GCA_913050175.1 of uncultured bacterium. Classification (GTDB taxonomy): domain Bacteria; phylum Omnitrophota; class Gorgyraeia; order Duberdicusellales; family 4484-171; genus JAFGHG01. The sequence goes on along the minus strand of CAJXAF010000065.1, from coordinate 3,596 downwards.
TTTAAAAAAGCGCGGTCTACTCAATAGAAATAAGTTATGCGATCTAGCCTTGGTTCCTTTAAACATTGGCTTAATTACAGCTTATGATTCAGCTGCTTACCATGATTTTACTAATGAGTTAGCTTTAAGCGGTTATGGATTTAAAGTTTGGGCTTGTAATTGTCATATGCAGGGAAAGGCGGTTGAGCCCGATGTCTTAAAGGCTTTGTCTTTTTTGAATAAAACCGTAGCTAACAAACTGGATGCAATAGTTATAACTAGAGGCGGCGGTTCAACAGCTGATTTAAGTTTTTTTGATAATAAAAAGATCGCCGAAAATATAGCTGCTTCTAAATTTCCTGTAATTTCTGCCCTTGGTCACCAGATAGATAGTACAATTACCGATATGGTTTCACATACGATTTGTAAAACCCCTACTAAAGCTGCACAACTATTAGTAGAGAGAGTTAAGGGCGTTATGGATGAATTAGACAACTTGACAGAGCAAATACCTAATAGGGCAAGCCAGCTAATTATAAAATCTTCTCAAGGCCTGGCTAATTTATCAGTTAAGCTTGAATCAGCTTCTTCAAGGTTTTTCAGAATTCATCGTGAGGAGCTTTTAAACAGAAAACACAGAGTAGTAAATTCTGCTAAAATGATTGTAACCAAAGAAAAAGATGCTCTTAAACTAAGCTTAAAGAATTTAAAGTTATTTCCCCCAAAAATTATTAAAGCAGCAATAGAGAAAATAAAGTATTTACAGGAAAAGATTAAGATTTTGGACCCTAAAAATACTTTAAAGAGAGGCTATTCTATTACCTTAAAAGGCGGTAAAGCTATAAAGTCATTCGACAGTCTTAATATCAATGATGAAATCTTAAGCGTTTTTTATGAAGGAGAAGTTTTATCAAAAATTAGTAAAAAGGAGAAAACAGATGTCTAAGAAAACAATAAACTACAGGCAAGCCATTGATGAGCTAAACGACATTCTTTCTGATTTAGAGTCTGAGAGAACCGATGTTGATGAGGTTTCAGCTAAGGTTAAAAAAGCAGTTGAACTTATAAAAGTATGTAAGGATAGGATAAGCAAAACCGAACTGGAAGTAAGAAAAATAGTTAAAGAGTTTGAAAAAGATGATAACTAATTTTAAGATTTCAAGATTCTGTTTGCCAATAAAGAGGTATTAATATAGGTATACTTATTATATTTAAAAATTATGTTGACCTGATTATTGAGTTCTGCTATAATAGCCCTCACTCAAAAAGCTCAGTATTCATCGAAAAACACGCCTTTTTCATAGAAAAATGGGTATTTAATGGGGTTGACAACTTAATACTAAGAGGATATTATATAATACATTATGATTGAAAAAACGAAAAAGAAGAAAATAATTGATAAGTTTAAGGAGCATGTCGAAGATACTGGCTCAGCTACAGTCCAGATTGCTCTTCTGAGTGAGAGAATAAGCTATCTTACAGATCACCTTAAACAGCACAAAAAAGATTTCCATTCCCGCCGCGGTCTCTTGATTCTTGTAGGTAGGCGTCGTCGTCTTATCTCATACCTTAAGATTAAAGATCCTCAAGGCTATGGAGAGGTTGCTAAGGAGCTCCACCTTAAATAGTATGGCCGTTTCCATTTCTAATTCTAATATTGGAAAAAGCGAATTTCGCTTTTCAACTGGTGATTGGGCCAAGCAGGCCAATGGCAGTGTTACTGTAAATTATGGTGATACTATAGTTTTGGCAACAGCTTGTATGAGTCCTGAACCTGCACCGGGAAAAGGCTATTTTCCTTTAATGGTTGAATACCAGGAGAAGACCTATGCCATGGGAAAAATTCCTGGTGGATTCTTTAAAAAAGAAGGCCGGCCCCGGGATAAAGAAATACTTACTGCCCGTCTTATTGATAGACCGATAAGGCCTTTATTTCCTAAAGGCATGACCAACGAGATCCAGGTAGTGGCAATGGTTTTATCCAGCGATGCCGAGAACGATCCTGATGTTTTAGCTATTAACGCTGCAAGTTGTGCACTTGTAATTTCTGATATACCGTTTGATAATCCGGCTGCTGCAGTCAGGGTTTCAAAAGTTGATAACGAACTTTTAATTAACCCCACTTATAGCCAGAGGCAATCATCTAAGATGGACTTAGTGGTTGTAGGTACTGAGAGTACAATTGTTATGCTCGAAGGGGCACTCGATCAGATAAGTGAAGAAGAAGTTTTCGAAGCAATCAAATTTGCCCATCCGGCGATTAAAGAACTCATTAAATTACAGAAAGATTTAAAGGAAAAAGTAGGTAAAGAAAAGAAAGAAGTTCCTTTGCTTAGTATTGATAGTCAATTATTAAAAACAGTTAAAGATAAAATCGGCAAAAAGCTAGAAGATGCCTATGGTAAAGGAGATAAAGGAGAGCGCCACGATTCATTAAAAACTCTTACAGCAGATTTGATTGAGGAGTTAGTAAGTGATGAGTCAGGGGTAAGCGAAGGCGATATAAAGTCTGCTGTTTCATCAGTAGATGAAGATATATTAAGAGAAAGAATACTTATTAAGGAACAGAGACCGGATAATAGATCATTGGATCAGATACGTTCGCTTGAATCTAAAGTTAATATTTTAGCTCGTACTCATGGTTCAGCTACTTTTACCCGCGGTCAAACCCAATCCTTATCCGTAGTTACTCTTGGTACGAGTTCTGACGAACAACACATAGAGGCTCTTGAGGGAGAAAGTTCAAAGCACTTTATGCTTCATTACAGTTTTCCTTCTTTTAGCGTAGGTGAAGTTAGGCCTATGCGGGGGCCGTCACGTAGAGATATTGGTCACGGTGCTTTAGCCGAAAAAGCGCTTACTCCGATTATACCGGCGAAAGATGATTTTCCTTATACCATTAGAGTAGTTTCAGAAATTTTAGAATCAAACGGTTCTTCATCAATGGCTACTGTTTGTGCTGGTTCTTTATCGTTGATGGATGCTGGTGTTCCCATAACTGAGCCAGTAGCCGGAATTGCTATGGGTTTGGTTACTGGCGAAAGTGATTTTAAGGTTCTTACTGATATAGCCGGTGCTGAAGATCACCATGGAGACATGGACTTTAAGGTTGCCGGTACTAAAAATGGCATAACTGCAATTCAGCTTGATACTAAGATAGAGGGCTTAACTTTCGATATGATAAGTAAAACTTTAGAAGATGCAAAAAAGGCCCGTTTAGCAATCTTAGATAATATGAATAAAGCTATAACAGCCTCACGTTCGTCTTTATCCGAATATGCGCCAAAGATTAAGTCATTTGAAGTCAATCCCGATAAGATTGGTGCTATAATTGGTCCTGGGGGTAAGACCATTAAACGAATTCAACGCGAAAATAATGTGAATGTTGATATTGATGATGAAACAAACATGGTTTCTGTGTCAGCTTCGACTACAGATGATTTGGATAGAGCCGTTAAATTGATCACTAACTTAGTTAAAGATGTTGAAATCGGTGAAGTCTATGAGGTTAAAGTAGAAAAAATTGTTAATTTTGGTGCTTTTTGTGAAATTGCTCCCGGAAAATCCGGCCTTGTCCATGTTTCAGAGCTATCAGATGAATATATAAAAGATGTGAA
>CAJXAF010000064.1 GCA_913050175.1 uncultured bacterium | reverse complement strand
AAAATGGTGCTTGTAAAGGTAAAAAAGACTTAGCCACTAAAGCCAAGCAATTAAATTATGATGCTATTCATGATACTGTCCATGAGATGTGTAAAGATGAGCATCGACACGGTAAACAATTCGAAGGTTTGCTTAAGAGATATTTTGGTTGATTGATATATATTAAGAAAGATAATGATCAATGCCTAGCATAGGTTAATATTGTTCATTTAGCGGTGGGCCACAGTTAACAGTGTTAGAGACATTGGAAGCTGTGGCCTAACTCATTTTAAGGGGTTATTTAAAGTAAAATTACTTTTAAGGAGGAAAAAATGAAGAAATATCGTTGCATACCATGTGGTTATATTTATGATCCAGCTGAAAATGATAATGTTGCTTTTGCTGATTTAGCCGATGATTGGCTTTGTCCTTTATGTGGTGTTGGTAAGGATCAGTTTGAAGAGGTAAAGGAGTAATTAGAACCATTTTAATCTATGCGTTTATCTGAAGATATAGCAGGCTTTATTAGCCGTCACGGTGTAGTCTTAATTGCCACTATGGGAGTTGACGGAAAGATTCACTGTTCAGTTAAGGGCATAGCTGGTGTTAACTTAGAGGGTAAGGTTTTTGTAGTTGACCTTTTTAAATTTAGAACCTATAAAAACCTAAGGCTTAATCCCATGGTCAGTATAACCACCTATGATGAAAAAAAATTTAAAGGCTATACCTTACAGGGTGAGGCAAAAATTATTAACCGGGAGGACATTAAAAAAGACATAATTTTAGAGTGGGATAGAAGGACTATTAAGAGAATATCAGAGAGGGTTATCAGTAACCTTAGAGCTGAGGCAGAAAAAGATAGCCATCATGAGGCAGAATTACCGCATCAACCTCAATACCTAATTGAAGTTAGTGTTAACAACATAATTGATTTAGCACCACCTATTTATCGAAAGAAGGACCAATGAAAGCAATTAAACTAAGCGATAATACATTTTGGGTAGGGAGCATTGACTGGGATTTACGAAACTTCCATGGTTACTTAACCCCCCGGGGCAGTACTTACAATGCTTTTTTGGTTATTGATAAAAAAATAACCTTAATTGATACGGTTAAAGGCTGCCTTTTTGATCAGATGTTTGAGAGGATAAAAAGTATTATTGATCCGGCTAAAATTGACTACATTGTATCTAACCACGTTGAAATGGATCACTCCGGAGCCCTGCCGCAAATAATGAAGATATGTCCTCAGGCTACAATTATTGCTTCTCCCAATGGCAAAAGCGGTCTTAAAATGCACTATCCGGATAAGTGGAATTATAAAACTGTCTTAACTGGTGAATCAATCAGCATAGGAGAGAAGTCTTTAGAGTTTATCCTTACACCTATGGTTCACTGGCCTGACTCTATGGCTACTTACTTAACTAAAGATAAAATTTTATTTCCCAACGATGCTTTTGGTCAGCACATAGCTTCTAGTGAGCGCTTTGACGATGAGATTGGCAGAGATATTGCTATTGAAGAAGCGGCTAAGTACTATGCAAATATAGTTCTTTCTTATACTCCCCAAGTTAAAATAGCTATGGAACACTACTTGGAAAAGGAGATTAAGATAATTGCTACCAGTCATGGCATAATTTGGCGGAAGTATCTTGCCGACATCGTGCCTATGTATTTAAGGTGGGCTAACAATTATATTGAGGAAAAAGCAGTAGTTATTTATGACACTATGTGGGGTTCTACAAAATTAATTGCTCAGACCATAACAGATGCTTTTGAAGATATTAATGTCAATGCGCAACTTTTTAATCTTCAAAATACACATATTTCAGACATCATGACACAGCTTTTAACTGCTAAGTATATTTGCGTTGGTTCACCGACTTTAAATAGTAGTATATTGCCAACAGTAGCTGGCTTCTTAGCCTATATGAAAGGTTTAGCTCCTAAAGATAGGATTGGTTTAGCTTTTGGTTCTTATGGTTGGGGAGCTCAGAGTATAGATATAGTTGAAGATACTTTAAAGAGTTGCGATTTCCAAATGCTTGATAAGATAAAAGTTAATTACTTACCACATAAAAATATCTTAACTGATATAGGTAAAAACTTGAAAGCTCAACTTAAAAGGAGAGAATTAATTCCTAAGTAGATGATTAGAAGAAAACTATTAACTTTAAATAGATTCGTTACTAGTATAATAAGTTTAAGAGGAGGTCAAAAATGAAAGGTCATGTATGTAAAGTTTGTGGTTATATTTCAATTAACGGTAAAGCTCCGGATAAGTGTCCGGTTTGTCATGTTGGTGCTGATCAGTTCCTAGAAAAAGAAGATGCTATCACCTCTATCCAGGATCCGTCAAATCCAACTGAGGCTGAGAAAAAGCACACTCCGGCAATTACAGTAGTTAAGGAGTGTGGACTTATTCCCGGTGAATGCACTGATGTTCACGTTAAAGTCGGCGAAATACAGCATCCCATGGCTGATGATCATTATATCCAGCATATTGATTTTTATATCGATAGGGAATTTATTTCCCGGGTTAAGTTGTTGCCGGCTAAATTAAATCCAGCAGCAGCTTTGCACGTTAAACCCGGAGGCGGCAAACTTTCAGTTATTGAGTCATGTACTTTGCACGGACAGTGGCTTAGTGAAGCAGATTTATAATTAGAGTTTACGTTAAAATATTTAACTTCGATTACTCTTTAAGGCAAGAGGAGGGTTTATGTCTGATGATTTTACAGTAAGTGATATCGTTGAGTTGGGTATTCAGATTGAGAAAAATGGTATAGAGTTCTATACTGCCTTGGCCGAAAAATTTAAGGAGCCTAAGGTAGAAAGCATGTTTGCTTACTTAGCTCGAGAAGAGGCCAACCACGTAGTAACATTTAATAATATTCTTGAGTCTATAGTTAATTTTGAGAGTAAGGAAGTCTTTACTGATGAGTACTACGCTTACATGCGATCCCTGGCTAGTGAGTATGTTTTTACTCAATCAGGAAAGGGAAAAGAGCTCGCAGATACTGTAACTAATCAGGCTGATGCTGTGGATTTAGCAGCTAAGTTTGAATTAGAATCAATTGAATTCTATGAAGGCATAAAAAAGGGCATACCAGATAAACAGCACTCAGCCATAGACGCTTTGATTGCCCAGGAACACAAACACCACCAGAAGCTGGTTAGTTTAAGAGAAGCCTTGTAAGAGGGTTTTTCAATCTGAAAGCTGTAAGGAGGCTTATGTCTAAAAAAGTTAAAATTTATAGTACACCGAGTTGTTCCTTTTGTCACCGGGCCAAGGACTACCTTAAAGCCAACAATATTGACTTTGAAGATGTTGATGTTTCCCTTGATACTCAAAAAGCCGAGGAGATGGTTAAAGCTTCCGGACAAATGGGTGTTCCGGTAATTGATATCGATGGCCAATTAATTGTAGGGTTTGATAAGGAAAAAATCAAAGCTCTTCTAGGGATATAGTACTGGCTATGTATGATTTAATAATTATTGGAGCCGGCCCAGCCGGCATTACTGCTAGTGTCTACGCAGTTAGGAAAGGGTTAGACTTCTTAGTGATTTCTGAGGATATTGGCGGCCAAACTGCTTTAAGCGGTGATGTTGCCAATTACACTGGCTATCAATTCATTAGTGGCCCTGAATTGGCGGCTAAATTCGAAGAGCATATATCCCAGTACAATATATCCTTAAAAGAAGGGGAGACAGTTACCCAGACAAAAAAGACTGCCGACTGTATTGAAGTTACAACTAACAAAGGCTCCTATTCAGCCAAATCCTTAATTATTGCTTCAGGTAAAAGATCCCGTCAGCTAAATGTTCCCGGAGAAAAAGAATTTAAAAATAGAGGCCTAACTTACTGTGCAACTTGCGATGGACCTTTATTTAAGGCAAAGGATGTCGTGGTTATTGGTGGAGGCAATTCTGGTTTGGATGCAACCATGGGGCTTCTAAAAATTGTTAATAAGATTTATATTGTTAATAATGCTCCTCAATTGACCGGAGATAAAATCTTAATAGAGAAAGTCGAAGCAAACAGTAAGGTTACTATTTTAAATAGTACTCAGGTTTTAGAGATAAAGGGTGAGACTTTTTTAAATGAGATTAAGATCAAAACCGAAGCCAAAGAGCAAACTTTGGCAGTGGAGGGTATATTTGTTGAGATAGGCTTAATTCCTAATTGTGAATTTGCTTTAGGTATTGATAAAAACCAGATTAATGAAATAAAGATTGATCCGGAAAACAGAACTAACTTGGAAGGAGTTTTTGCAGCCGGAGATGTCACTGATGTTATCGAGAAGCAAATTATTATTGCTGCCGGCGAAGGAGCCAAGGCAGCTCTAAGCGCTTTTAAATACTTAAGCAGAGTTTTATAAATTATTAAACAAAATAAGGAGGTGTGAAATGGCTTGTGGAAAAAAGAAAACCAGTACTAAAGGTAAGAAAAAAAGTTGTAAAACAAAGAAGAGTTGTAAAAAATAAATCATCCTAAAAGAGTTTAAAGAAAAGGCGCGTTTTTCTGTTATAATTAATAGAATTACGCGCCTTAAAATATAAAGATAAAGAATGCAATATCAAAAATTAGGCAATTCAGAGTTAAAAATTGCTCCTCTCATCCTAGGTACCTGGGCTTTTGGCGGCGGCTCTTGGTGGGGTCCCCAGGATGATAAAAATACCGTCGAAGTCCTAGAAGCTGCATTAAAAAGTGGCATTAGCGCTCTTGATACTGCGCCCATGTATGGTAAGGGAAGGTCAGAGAGGGTTATTGGCGACTTTATTAAAAAGCGAAAGAACCGAGAAAAGATTATTCTTGCTACCAAGGTCGGCTTAAGCTGGCAGGGACCAAGGATTCTTCACGACTTATCTAAAAAAAGAATTCTTGAGGAGCTAGACCAATCTCGTCTGAGGCTCCAGAGTGATTTTATTGACCTATACCAAATACACTGGCCTGATCCAAAAACTCCAATTGGCCAAAGTGCTGAAGTTCTGCACTCACTATTTCAAAAAGGCTTAATTAAAGCAATCGGTGTTAGCAACTATTCAGTTGAGCAGATGAGTGAGTTTTTAGAATACGCACCCTTACACTCACTTCAGCCGCAGTACAGCATGTTTGAAAGAGGAATTGAAGATAGCATAGTTGACTTTTGTTTAGAAAAAAATATTGGAATTATTACTTACGCTCCTTTATATAGCGGCATCTTAACTGGTAAATTCTTTTTTGATAATGTTAAAATTCCTGATGATACAAACCGGAAGATGAAGACAAGAGAGCTCATTGAACCAAGGCTATCAATTAATAAAACTGCTCTCAGCCAACTCAAAGAAATAGCCAAGAATTACAATAAAAATTTAAGTCAATTGGCTATTAACTGGAATTTTAGCCAAAAAGGTATTAGCGCAGCTATAGTCGGTATGCGAAAAATATCACAATTAGAAGATAATCTAGGCAGCCTTAATTGGCAGATATCCAACCAAGATTTAATCGCTATAACTAAGATACTCAATTGGCGCCAGGAGAGCTTAAGTAAACTTAAAGAATAATTTTATGAATATATTAATTACTGGTTCGACCGGTTTTATCGGCCGCCACCTCACAAATCGTCTGCTTGAACTTAAAAAAGATAAAGTATTTTGTCTTGTTAGAAATCTCACCAAAGCCAAACCTTTAGAAGACAAAGGTGCTAATCTTATTTATGGTGATATAAGTGAAAAAGCAAGTCTTAAGTCTATTCTCGATAACGAAATAGATATTATTTTTCATTGTGCAGCCTATGTCGGTGATGATAACCCTGAGCTTTTAGAGAAGACAAATGTAGTTGGTACTGAAAATATCTGTGAATTAGCTTGCAAGCTAAAGATAAAACGCATGGTTTATCTTAGTTCAGTTGCAGTTATAAGTGCTAATGAAGATGTACCACTGACTGAAAACCTCCCCTATGCATCGAAAACTCATTATGGTAAGTCAAAGATTGAAGCTGAAAAAATAGTCTTATCTTATCGGGATAAGGGTCTACCGGTTGCAATTTTAAGGCCGCCTATTGTTTACGGCGAAGATGAGCCGCATGGGTTTAAATTTTTATTATTTCTTATTCGCCACCGACTCCTACCCTTACTCAATAAAGGGAAAAATAAATTTCACCTTGTTTATGTGGAAAACGTGGTTGAGGCAATGATTTTTGCTTTAACTGAAAATCAGATGCTGGAAGGTACATATTTTATTGCTGATAAGGAAATCCTAACCTCAAAAGAGGTTTTTACAATTATGAGTCAGGCTCAAAAGGTGAAGCCGCCCTTTATTTTGCCAACTTGGCTGGAGAAAATCTTACTTTTTCTCCCCTTTTTTGGCCGGAAGGCAAGATTTTTCTTAAAAGACAAGGTCTTTAGTACCCAGCGGATTGAGTCAATAGGTTTTAACTGCCCCTATCAAGCCCAGGAAAGCATTTTTAAAAGTATTGCTAATTTCAAGAAATAATTAAAAATGAAAGTTATAGCTTTTGACTTAGGTAATGTCATTTTTGGCTTTGATTACATGATTGCCTTAAAGAAAATAGAAGGTTTAATTAATGTAAGTAGCTCTCAACTTTTAAAGCGCTTGCTTGAGAATAGGTTTGGGCTAAATTTTGAGAAAGGCCTGATTACTCCGGAGGAGTTCTTTAAAGATTTTAAAGACGAGTTTCAGATAGAGATAACTTATCAAGAGTTTGTTGATATTTGGTGTGAGATATTTTTTCCTCATCCGGAAGTGATTGAATTAGTTAAAAAACTAAAAGTTAAATACAGGCTTTTTTTGATTTCTAATATTAATAAACTTCACTTTGAATATCTAGAAGGTAAATTTCCCGAAGTTTTCGCCTTATTTTCTGAATTGGTTCTTTCTTTTCAGGAGAAGGCAATAAAACCGGAAGAAAAAATATATCAAGCTTTAAAAGAACGGGCCAAGGTTGATTTTAAAGATATAATCTATATTGATGATAGAGCAGACTTAATCACGGCAGCAACGGCCCTTGGACTTATTTCAATTAAATTTGAAAATTATCCTCAACTCATATCTGACCTAAAAGAAATAGGCATTAACTGCTGAAATCTGCTTTTAGAAATAATTTCAACTTGAGATATTTCAGATTATAGGGAATCCGTCTAATCCGGCCCTTTTACATAATAGACGCTTTAAAAGGGGATTTCTTTCGGAGATTCTTAA
>CAJXAF010000063.1 GCA_913050175.1 uncultured bacterium | reverse complement strand
CGGTTTTATCCCGGATTGATAAAGCTGACCCTGATAGTGAAATTCTTCTTTATCGCCACCCCACAGAGTACTTTAAAACCGATAAAGTCTACGCTTACTTTTCTAAATCTAAGGAATTGATACGTTGGGAGTATATACCCTATAAAGAACCCGAATAAAAAGCTCGAGTCTTTACCACTGCTATTTAACCAGCACCTTAAATAAATGTTTAAAAAAATCCTTTTAATCTTAATTACTGTCTTACTCCTTATTTTTATTTTTAAAGATAGTATTCTTGTCTTTGGTTTAGAGTATTTTTTAAATAAAGATTCCAGTCTTACCGCTGACATTGGCGAGCTTAAATTATCTCTTAGTACTCTTCAGGTTAAAGACATAAAGTTAAAGTCAGAAGGATTTACCACGCGTTTTAAAAAGCTGTGGGTTGACTTTAGTTTTCCAGAATTTAAGCTATCTAAATTAAATATTGAAGATGCCTATATCAGGATTAGTGATTTAGAAAAAACTAAAGTAAGCTTAAGTAAGTTTAGCAAGCCTTCAGAAACTACTTCTAAGAAAAAAGAAACTAAAACCCCTCTAAGTCTTAATCTTAAGAATATTACTTTTAAATTAGACAGTGGTCCTTTAGCAATTGATTCAAAGTTCTCCCTAAAGGCTGAGCTTAAAAATAACCACCTTCAAAATGTAGACAGTTTAACTGTTGATAGTCTAAATATAAAAGGAGAAAGTTTTTCTTCTTCTCTGCGGTCTAAAGAAGGCGACTTTTCTTCCCATACTTTTTTTATTGATGAATTAAAGTTTAAGGATAAGTCTCTTAAAGATATTGCTTTTAATCTTGAATTTTTAGGTGAGGAGATAGTTGTAAGCCAGATAAATCTTCCTATTTTTGGTTTAGAAGCAAAGTTAGGAGCCAGCGTAAATTTAGCCGATTATAATAATATCTGTTTTCTCATCGGTCTCAAGCAAGCTTCTTTTAAAGATTTAATTTCTTTTTTTGGTTCAGAGGATAAGGTCTTTTTTGATGGGCCTTTTAGCGGTCAAATCAAAACTTGTTTTTCCGGTGGTGAGTTCTCTCAAATAAAGGGCAATCTTAGCTCCGAGGCTAAAGGGATTATTGATATAAAAAAAGAACTTTCCTTTGAGGCTTTAAAAAGATATCTTGATAAGGCCTCATATCAGGCCTTAGTTGACAGCTTTAAGCATTATGCGTACAATAGTGGTGCTATAGGCATTAGCCAAGAGCAGAATATAATATCTTTAGACTTAAATTTTGACTCAGAAAAATCAGGTTCGAGAAATATAAAAATCAATTACCATAAGGGGGGTAGAAAATGAAGAGACTCTTACTTATTTTATTTATAGTTGTTGGCTTTGGTTGTGCTAAAGTTAATCTAGCTACTAAAGAGCCTTTAAGAGTGGATATAAATATGCAGGTTGATATCTATCAGCACGTGGTTGAAGATGTTAAATCTATAAATGATCAGATTTACGGTACAGAGCACAAAAAGCTCAATAGTCTTTTCTTTATTAAAGATGCTTATGCCCAAGATTCAAACCCTGCCCTAACATCAGCAATTGCCAGAAGAAAAAATCGTTTTGCCAACATTGAAGAGTACTTTGTTATGGGCTATATTGGTGAGAATAGAAGTGCTTTTTTGGAAATAAGAGCCCAAATACCTGCAGCTGAAAAGACTAAAGTTGAAGTTAATGTAGAGCTAGAGAACAAAGATAGACAGATTATTTATAAGGCAATTGCCGAAAAAGATAATTCCACTGTGGCTCAGGTACAAAAATTATTTTATGAGGATGACTACAACCGGGCTCTTTCCGGATTTCTCTTTGAAGTCCTTAAAGAAAACCAGTATGTTTGGCAGGAGAAGTGATCTTTAAAGATTGGCTTAACTAAAGTTATTGACATTAACTATCATTTTTTATTTTATCAATAAAAGGTTTTTTTAAACAAGGAGGTAACAAATGGCCGAGGAAAAGAAAGAACAAAAAAAAGATAAGAGCTCAAAGGCACTGGTTAAGCTGGTTATCGGCCTTGTTTTTGTGCTGGTGGGCTTATTAATGGTTTTCATCTGGAAGAGAGACCTCGGGGTAATTATCAGAGGCTGCCTTGGCATCTTCTTGATTATGGCTGGAGCTATCACTATTGCTATAGCTAAGGAATAAGCTTTTAAAATTTTAGAAACTTAAGGCAGGCTGATCTTAGCCTGCCTTTTTGCATTCTGAACTTATATTTAAGGTAAATAGTATTTTTCCTTCAATTTTGATTACTTCTGTGGTAGAATTACCCACGAAAATATAAAAAAAATATAGTTAATTCTAATAAAATAGATGTTTAAACGAATCTTTATTTCCGGTCTAACAGTGATAATCCCCTTGGTAATTACAATTTATGTAATTATCGCTCTCTTTAATTTTGCCGACGGTTTCCTCGGCGCATCAGTAAATACTTTTTTTCAAGAAACCTTGAACTATACTATTCCCGGTATAGGAATTGTTATTGCTATTTTGATGATTTTACTTGTGGGGGTATTGGTTGAGATATCCCGGATGAGGTTGTTTAAGTGGTTATCCAATTGGATAGAGCAATTATTTTTTAATATTCCTTTGGTCAATAAAATCTATATGCCGGTTAGGCAAATCGTAAATTTTTTATTTTTCCCTAAACGAAAGAGCTTTAAGAATACTGTTTTAGTCGAATACCCGAGAAAAGGAATTTATGTTATCGGGCTTCTTACTAATGAGAACACTCTAGATTTTCCCCAAAAAGGTACGAAAAAGTTTTATAGTGTATTCATCCCGTCTTCACCCTCACCAATTACCGGTTTTACTATTATTGTCGAGGAGAGCGATCTGGTATTTTTAGATATCGGTGTTGATGAAGCAATTAAATTAGTTGTCTCCGGTGGTTTACTTAACCCTTGATGAAAGATAAAAAGCTCTTTATATTTGACCTTGACGGTACTTTGGTAAATGCCTATAAGGCTATTGAGAATAGTCTTAATTTTACCAGAAAACAACTTGGCTATGGAAAAGTCAATTCCGGCAGAATAAGGTTTAGTGTAGGCCATGGCGATAAAGACTTTGTTTCCCGGTTTTTCAATAAGCAAGATAAGTATCAAGCCCTGGCTATTTATAGAAAGCACCATAAAAAAGCCTTATTGCGTAATTCGAGCCTTTATCCAAAAACAAAACTCTTGCTCTATACTTTAAGAAAAAAAGGAAAAAAAGTGGCTGTTGCCTCAAACCGGCCGTCATTTTATACCAATATCCTTCTTAAGACTTTAGGCATAAGAAAATATTTTGATGCCGTTTACTGTGCTGATAAAGTAGGCAGCCTAAAGCCGGATCCGAAAATATTAAAAGTCATTCTCGACCGCTTTAAAAATAAAACTGAAGAGGCTATTTATTTTGGCGATATGGATATTGATTTAGAGACAGCCAAAAGAGCCAAGATTGATATGGTTTTTAAGAAGGGGGGTTCAAGCCGGCTCTCAGAAGTTAAAAAATATAAGACAAAAAAAGTCATATCTAAACTAGAAGACATACTTAAGGAACTAAATAAGAAATGAGTAAAAATTATACCTTAAACGAAGACGGCAGTTTTTTAATCAAGGATTACAATAAAACATCTGCCTTTTCTAATTTCCTTCCCGGCATTGCCGGTGAGTGGGGGATGCCCCTCTGGGTATTTTATGTAAACCGGGGTCAGGGAGTAGTCAGTTTTGGTATCCAGGATAAAGACCATTCAATCCTTGAGTTCTATCCGGCCAACAAAGCCTATTCTTTCAGTTCATCTCTAGGCTTTCGTACCTTTATCAAAGTCAATAAAGATAAATTCTACGAACCTTTTAATTCTTGTTCTAATATTCGTAATGAGATGGTTGTCAGTAGTTCTTCTCTGGAATTAAAAGAGACCAATCAAAAACTAGGTTTAGAAACTACAGTTAAGTACTTTACCCTGCCTAATACTTCAGTAGCAGCTTTAGTCAGGCTGGTTACTGTAAAAAACATATCCCGAAAGAACCTCAATATTGAATTGCTTGACGGCTTAAGTAAAATTATCCCTTTTGGTTCTGCCCATAATTTATTAAAAGACATGTCCCGAACCCTTGAAGCTTGGATGCAGGCCAAGGTCGAAGGCAATTTAGCTACTTTTAATTTGATTGTTGATCCTTCTGACGTAAGCCATACCCGTTTTATCCAGGGAGCTAATTTTCATTACTCTTTCCTTGATAAGAAGCTGCCGACAATGATAGTTGATCCTAGTCTTATCTTTTCTCATGATACATCTTGTTCCCGGCCAATTGGCTTTATTGATAAGAGCTTTAGACCTAAGGCTAAGCAAATTACTGTAGGCCGGAGCCCATCTTCTTTTAGTTATGTAAAATTTTCTCTTTCGCCGGGAAAACAAAAGACTCTTTATAATATCTTTGGTGCTTCTTTTAAGAAAGACTTAATAAGAAAGAATGTTAAAGCTTTTAACCCAAGTTTTATCAAGTCAAAAGAAAAGGAAAACCAGGCTTTAATTGAAACAATAAAAAAACGAGCCCTCTCAGTTTCCGGTTCAGAGAGTCTTGATCAGTACGTTCAATCTACCTACTTAGATAATGTTTTACGGGGAGGCTACCCTTATTTTCCGGAAAACCCTAACCCTAAGAACCACAACGGAAAAAACAACCACGCCTACTATATTTTTTCCCGCAAGCACGGCGATTTAGAAAGAGACTATAATTACTTTAATCTTCTGCCTTCATATTTTTCCGAAGGCCAGGGAAATTACCGGGATGTTAATCAGAACCGGCGCATGGACTTATTCTTTAACCCTTCTTTAGTCTTTAAAAATATAGTTTATTTTTTCAACTTTCTTAAAATTGACGGCTATAACCCTTTAGTCATCCAGGGTGAGAAACTATACTTTGAAAAGCAGAGAGCTAAAACAATACTGCTTGAATTTAAAATTAAAGATCAGCGTTTAATTAATTTAATGGTCAGAGGTTTTTATTTAGGTGAGTTTTTTAAACTGCTTGAAGAAGAACAAATTAAAGTAAGAGAGAGTAATCGCAAAAAGTTAGTTTCTAATCTCCTGCTCCTGGCCAAGCGTCAGCCCCAGGCAAGCCATGGTGAAGGTTACTGGATAGATCATTGGCGCTATAATTTAGATTTAATCGAGAGCTTTTTATATTTTTACCCCGATAAATTAAAAGAACTCTTTTTAACTAATGGTTTTACCTTTTGGGATGATGAGTACAGAGTAAGGCCAAGAAGCCAGCGTTATCTGATTCGACGTAAAAAAGTTTATCAAGGTGAAAGCGTAGAAGCTGTCCGCGAGAAGAGATCAACTTTAAAGGAGAGAAAAACTTTTAAGAATTTCATCCGAACCAGAAATAAAAAAATATATAAGACAAATCTAGTTTCAAAAGTATTAGTTCTTATTTTAAATAAACTGGCAAGCCTTGATCCTGATGGCATTGGTATTGAGATGGAGGCAGGTAAGCCTGGCTGGTGTGACTCACTAAATGGTCTTCCGGCTCTTTTTGGCTCTTCTCTCTGTGAGACCTTAGAGCTTAAGCGGGCTAGCCAGATACTCTTATCAGTAACCAAAGAACTCCACAGTAAGGGTGTAAATGATGTAGAGGTAGCAGGAGAAATATATGAATTCTTAGATAGGCTCCATCCTCTCGTTCACTCCTACTTTAAATCAAAGTCAAAAACAAGAGATTATGATTTTTGGGATAGGGCTAATAGTGTAAAAGAGGAGTTCAGAAAAAAGACATTTTTTCACCTCTCTGGACGCAATAAACGCTTAACCCTTAAAAGGATAGAGCACTTTCTCCATGATACTGTAATTAAGCTTAATACGGGAATTGGGCGGGCAAAGCTTAAAAAGGACGGTATTTATACTACTTATTTCACCTATGATGTGAAGAAATACTCGGCAAAAAACAGTCATATAGTGCCAACTGTCTTTAACCGCCATAATTTACCCATATCCTTAGAAGGAGTTGTCAGCCTTCTTCGTGTCGAGGGTAAGAAAAGCATTATCAGCTCAACTAGAAAATCACGACTCTATGATAAAACTCTAAAAATGTACCGTCTCAATGATTCCCTAAAGAACGAATCACTGGAAATCGGCCGCAGCCGGGTTTTTGTCCCCGGTTGGCTTGAGAATGAGTCAATCTGGCTGCATATGGAGTATAAGTACATCTTAGAGATGTTAAAAAACGGTTTTTATGAAGATTTCTACCGAGATTTTCATAATTGTGCAGTCTGCTTCTTTGATCCTAAGCGCTATGGACGCAATATCCTGGAAAATTCATCTTTTATCGTAAGTAGTGTTTTCCCTGATGAGAACCTCTGGGGTAAAGGTTATGTGGCTCGTTTGAGTGGAGCTACAGCTGAGTTAATTAATATCTGGATCCTGCTCTGTCTTGGTCACGCGCCTTTTTCTAAAGATAGAAAGGGATTAACCCTAACTTTTAAGCCTTTGCTTAAAAAAGAGCTTTTTACTAAGAAAGCAAAGACTGTTAGTTTTCTTGGTAGGAAAATAACCATCCCGGCCAATACATTTTCTTTTGTTATGTTTTCAAAAACTCTAGTTTGTTACCATAATCATAAACGTAAGGACACTTACTCAAAAGGTTGCTCAGTTGAGAAGATTATCTTTACATTAAATAATAAGAAGGTAATATATTACTCTGATACTATAAAAGCACCTCATGCTCAAATTATTAGAAAGGCCGGAGTCCAAAGGATTGATGTCTTTCTAACTTAAAAATTGCTTTTTTTAAGAAATATACTATATTAGTAAAATTTTATTAAATATATATATATAAGGAAAATTTCAAAAAAAAACTAAATAATATATTTGTTATAACTCCCTGAAAACAAATGAGTTATGAGTAAACAGACATATATTACCTAAATAATTCCTTGACAAAAATTACAATATTTGTAAAAATATTGTAGGTTCTTTGACAGACGTTTTCTAATTTTTTTATTGGTATTTCCCTATTATTTTGGTTATACCATTCACTGGCAGTCTTAAACTTGGCAGAAAAGGAGGTGATGAACACAATCTAAGCCAGATTGTCGATTAATTGTGGATGATATAACTATAGATTTGGCATTAACAAGGGATGAGAACCTTGTAATATAGATGCGTGCTTTTGATTTTTTTAGAAAGGAGGATTTAAATGAGTAGAAAATTACTATTTGCTTT
>CAJXAF010000062.1 GCA_913050175.1 uncultured bacterium | reverse complement strand
GTTTGCCTAGGTGACCGGGTCAAAGTTTCTGCTTGCGCCCATATAAAAGGTAATTCTAAAATTGGCGATGATACCTATATCGACCTGGGAGCTATTATCGGTGAAGCTCCGCAGATGTTGGGCTCAACTGAAAATATCGGTCATCTTTGCATTGGTAAGAGAAATATTATTAGAGAGTACGTAACTATACATACCTCAACTGAACCCAGCAAATCTACTATATTAGGCGATGACAACTTTCTTATGGGTTTATCGCACATTGCCCATGATTGTAAGTTAGGAAATGATATAGTTTTATGTAACGGGGCTTTATTAGCCGGACACATTGAGGTAGGAGATAAGGCTTTTATCTCCGGCAATGTCGTAGTTCATCAGTTTGTTAGAATAGGCCGCTTGGCCATGGTTGGTGGATTAAGTCGGGTTAACCAGGATATTCCACCTTTTATGATGGTCGTAGGTGACTCTCGAGTTTGGGGGCTTAATTTAGTCGGCCTAAGGAGATCAGGATTGGCACCCGAGCAAAGAACAAAAATTAAGAAAGCTTTTAATACTTTATATCGCAGTAATCTTTCCCAAAAACATGCTCTTGCCCAATTAGAAAAAATTGATTCAAAAGCAGTTAAAGAAATAAGTGTTTTTATCCTCTCTTCTCAACGGGGAATTTGCGGCCCCAATAAAAGTTCTTTCTGGGAAAGGATTTTTTTGGATTACCCTTATTTTTTAAGATCAAAAATTACCACTCACTCACTCTTCTTAGAAGCTCAGAAGTCAAAAGTAAAAGAGAAAAGCTTAGAAAACTAATCCAACTTTTAGAGTATTTTTGTGGCAAAGACCAAAAAGCCAGTGTGAGATGGCATTCTTTGTTCAGGGCGGCTCTTACCTCGGCGGACAAGAATCCTTCGTACCAGGATTTCCATGCTTTCAATATTTATAAAACCTTTATCTTCTAAAGTAAAGACCGTTCGGCTTAGTTGTTCAAAGGTCGGACAAATTGTAGCCAGGCGGCAACCGCCTTTTAATGATTTATAAGCGGCATCAATTAATTCCCACTGGCTGCCAATGTCGATCATTACAAAATCAGCATCTTTTTGGGGGAACTCATCGCTAATTTCACAGTTGTTAAATTCAACCCACTCACTTAAGCCGTTTTTTTCTAAGTTTTTCTTAGCATTGTTTAAAAATTCTTCATTTCTTTCATAGCTAAAGACCCGGCCGCTAGGGCGGACGAAGTTAGCCAAAGCAGTAGTTAGGCCGCCGCTTCCTATGCCGCATTCAATTACCGTGGCTCCGGGGAAAATTTTCGATTGGACTAAGATCATTCCAATATCTTTAGGGTAGATAATTTGGGTTTGCCTCCTGACTTTCATTATCATTTCATAAAGATATGGTTGTAAAATATGGAATTTAAATCCAAGATTGGTCTCAATATTTTGACCAAACTCTTTTCCCATGATATCTTCAACTTTAAAAAAACCTTTAGCTGTATGAATAGTGTTTTTTTGGGCTTTTATGAGGAAGTTATGCTTATGGTCGTGGTAGAGGAGTATTAAATCACCTTCTTTAATCATAGCTATGATAATACCTTTTTAGGGCTTAATTTGCAATAAGAAATTTTAAGTCTCTTGGAGCTATCCTCAGTATTGAAAAATATCTTGCAAGTAAGTAGGGTTTGTAATAAACTCTAATACTGACGCCTAAGACTTATGTCTTCTTGGCCTATACTGTAAGTATTATGAAGTATATTGTAGTAATTTTAGACGGAGCCAGCGATCACCCTTTAGAGATTTTGGGTTCAAGGACACCCTTAGAGGTTGCTGACACACCTTGCTTAGATTCATTAACCAAAAAAGGTATACTGGGCAGGGTAAGGACTATACCAGCTGGTTTTTCCCCTTCCAGTGACGTAGCCAATCTCTCTTTGTTGGGTTATAACCCGGAAGAATTCTATACAGGGAGAGGGCCGCTTGAGGCAGCAAATTTAGGTGTTGATCTAGGAGTAGATGATTTAGCTTTTAGATGTAATCTTGTTACTGAGGCTGAGGATAAGCTTTTTGACTATAGTGCTGGGCATATCTCAAATAAGGAAGCAAAAATACTGATTGAGTTTTTAAATAGCCAGTTAGCTTCAGATCAATTTAAATTTTACTTTGGCAATAGCTATCGCCACTTATTACTTGTAAAGGATGGCAAAAAGCTAGGTCTAGACAAGTTAGAATATGTTCCTCCTCATGATATTATGGGTCAGGGTATTGGTAGGTATATGCCAAAGGGTGAGGGCTCTGAGATAATTACCAGTTTAATGCAGCGTTCAAAAGATATTCTAATTACCCATGAGATAAATAAGGTTAGAATTGATTTAGGAGAAAGCCCGGCTAATATGATTTGGCTTTGGGGCTGCGGCGGTAAACCAGCCATGGAGTCTTTTAAAAGTAAGTTTGGTTTAAGCGGAGCTGTAATTTCAGCGGTAGATTTAATAAAAGGGATTGGTAAAATTATTGGCCTTGAAGTTATTGAAGTCGAAGGTGCTACCGGTTATTATGATACAAATTACCTCGGTAAAGCTAAAGCCGGGGTTGAGGCACTAAATAAACATGATTTTGTTTTTATTCATATAGAAGCAACTGATGAAGCCGGGCATAATCAGGATTTGCGAATGAAGATTGCCTGCCTTGAGAGGATAGATAAGATGATTTTAACGACAATAGTAAACGAATTAAAGAATAGCGAATATAAGATTTTGGTTACACCCGATCACCCTACTCCTATATCTATTCGCACCCATACCGATGAACCGGTACCTTGTTTAGTCTCGGGAACCGGAGTAACTCCAAATGATTCCTCTTCTTTTTCTGAGGCCGAGGCTCAAAACAGTTCTTTATTTTTTGAACGAGGATCGGACTTATTAAATTTTTTCTTTAAAAAATGAGTATAGTACTTTTCCTTTTTGTCATGGGCCTGTTATTGGCAGGGTACATTTTCTATGGTAATTACCTCTCGGGAATTTTTTCTTTAAATGATGACAGAAAAACACCGGCCCACACAAAATATGACGGTGTTGATTATGTCCCGGCTAAAAACTGGTTGATTATTTTTGGACATCATTTTGCCTCCATAGCCGGAGCCGGACCTATAATCGGACCGGTGCTGGCTTATATCTGGTGGGGTTGGCTGGGTTCTTTGATTTGGATTGTTGTGGGAACTATTTTTATGGGTGCTGTCCATGATTTTTCAACTTTGGTTATTTCAGTCCGGGAAAAAGGATGCAGCATTGGTCAGGTTGCCGAGAAATATATATCCAAAAGAGCAAGCATACTTTTTTTAATATTTTTATGGTTTGCTTTAATAATTGTTATTGCTGTCTTTGCAGCAATTTGTGCAAAAAGTTTTATTAAACAGCCAGAAGTTGTGGTATCTTCTCTGGGTCTTATTCCGGTTGCCGTATTGACCGGATTTTTAATCTATAAGTTAAGAATAAATTTAATTATAGCAACGGTCTTCGGGGTTCTCTGCATGGCTGGGTTAATTTTTTTAGGCCAGGCTTTTCCGCTTAGTCTGGGAGTTTCTAACCCTTACATGGTTTGGCTTATAATACTCTTTGTTTATGCTTTTTTTGCCTCGATACTGCCGGTTCAAGTCTTATTACAGCCAAGAGATTACTTATCGAGTTTTTTGCTTTTTTTCGGAATTCTAGCTGCTGCTATTGGTTTATTTACAAGACCACTTAGCTTAGAAGGGGCGAATTTAATTACTTTTCACCACCCTCAGGCAGGTTTTATTTTTCCAATTATGTTTATTACAGTTGCCTGTGGAGCAATATCAGGATTTCACTCATTGGTTTCTAGTGGAACGACCTCTAAACAGTTAGGCAAAGAAACTGATGCTAAAAGAGTAGGTTATGGAGGAATGATCTTAGAAGGAGCTTTGGCGACTATCGTTCTTTTTGCCGTTGCCTTTGGTTTAAAGACAATACCTCAAGGAGTAAGCGAGCCGGCTGAAATTTTTTCTTTAGGCTTTGCTAAAGTTACTTATTTTTTAGGTGATTACGGTAAGTTTATTGCTTTAGTAATTCTCAATGCTTTTATCTTAACAACTTTAGATACTGCAACCCGGATTACCAGATTCTTGACTCAGGAGTTATGCAAAGTTAATAATAAGTGGTTGGCAACAATATTAGTAATTGTTACTGCCGGATACTTGGCACTTATGAATAAGTGGCAAATGTTGTGGCCGGTTTTTGGTGCTTCCAATCAACTGGTAGCTGGATTGGCTTTAATAGTTGTCAGTGGTTGGTTGTTCTGTAAGGGGAAAAAATATCTCTTTGCTTTTATCCCGGCTAATATTATGATTATTATTACGATCTTTGCTTTAGGGTTTAAAATAAGTGATTTTTACCAGAAAAAGGATTATACTTTATGTATAGTCTCAGCGGTCCTTATTGTTTTTGCTGTTTTTAGTGTATTGGAATTTAGAAGGATGACAAAATGTCGAGTAAAAAAACAAATAAGTTAGTTATTCAAAAATACGGCGGCAGTTCTGTTTCTAACCATGAGAAAATTGAGAATGCTGCCAGAAGGATTATTTCTTATGCTAGGCGAGGTAACAAGGTAGTTGTGGTAATTTCAGCCATGGGTGATACCACTGATAATCTTGTGACTTTAGCTAAGAAGATAAATCCCTATCCTCCTGAGCGGGAAATGGATATGTTAATGTCTACCGGAGAGCAGATATCGGGTGCACTCCTGGCGATGGCCTTGAATAGAAGGGGTGTCGGAGCAATCTCTTTTACCGGGGCTCAGGTAGGTATAATTACCGATACCGATCATACTCAGGCTAAAATTTTAAAGATAGAAACAGACCGCCTAAAAAAAGAACTTAATAAGGGTAAGATTGTTATAGTTGCCGGTTTCCAGGGTTTAAGTACTGCTTTAGAGATAACTACTTTAGGAAGAGGCGGTTCTGATTTAAGTGCCGTAGCTTTAGCCGTATCTTTGGAAGCAGATCTTTGTGAGATCTATACTGATGTTGACGGGATTTATACTACTGATCCTAGAATTGAGTCATCAGCAAAAAAATTAAAGTATATAACTTTTGATGAGATGCTTGAGCTGGCATCGCGGGGAGCCCAAGTGATGCACACCAGGGCTGTTGAAGTAGCTAAGAAATTTAACATACCCTTGCATGTCCGGGGAAGTTTTTCGAATAAGGAGGGAACAATAATTATGGAAAAGCCGCCTATCATAGAAGAGCCTGTAGTAAGAGGAGTAACTTTAGCTGATAATGAAGCTAAAGTAACCTTGCCTGGGGTTCCCGATAAGCCGGGAATTGCTGCCCGGGTATTTACTAAGTTAGCCCGGGAAGGGGTAAATGTTGACATGATTGTTCAAAACGTTAGCCATGACAGGTCAACTGATATTTCTTTTACTGTTCCCAAAAAAAATCTTAAAAAAAATTTAAAAATTTCTAATTCAATTTCAAAATCAATCGGAGCTTCTAAAGTAATTTCTGATGAAACTATTGCTAAAGTATCAGTAGTGGGAGTAGGGATGAAGTCGCACTCAGGAGTAGCAGCCAAGTGTTTCTCTCTTTTAGCCAAAAATAAGATTAATATTGATATGATTTCAACTTCCGAGATAAGTATCTCCTGTGTGGTTAAGAAAGGGGCTGGAAAAAAAGCTGTAAAAGTTCTTCACAAAGGGTTTAATTTAGATAAAATAAAGTCATAAAAATGAAAAAAATTGCAATTTACGACACAACCTTAAGAGATGGTTCTCAAACTGAAGGGATCTCTTACTCGCTTCTGGATAAGATAAATATTGCCAAACGCCTCGATGATTTTGGTGTTGATTTTATTGAGGGTGGCTGGCCATTTTCTAATGCTAAGGATAAGGAGCTCTTTAATTACTTTAAAAAGAAACCTTTAAAGAAATCTAAGCTTACGCCTTTTGGCTCAACAGCTCACCCTTCTAATCCGGCCTCTAAAGATAAGAACCTCCTAAGCTTAATAAGAGCTGATACCGAATATGTAACAATCTTTGGCAAAACCTGGGATTTACACGTTAAGGAAGTACTGCGGATAAAACCGAAAGATAACTTAAGGATAATTTTTGAGAGTGTTAAATTTCTTACTAAAAAAGGTAAGAAGGTTTTTTATGACGCTGAACATTTTTTTGACGGTTATAAAGCAAACCCTGAGTATGCCTTAGCTACCCTTAAAGCTGCCTGCGAGGCCGGAGCCGAGCTCTTAGTCTTATGCGATACTAACGGCGGTACTCTGCCCTGGGAGATAAAGAAAATCAGTCAAAGCATTAAAAAGGGTCTTTTGGTAGATTCTTTTGGTATCCACTGCCACAATGACTTAGGTTTAGCACTTGCTAATTCAGTAGCTTGTGTTGATTCCGGTTGTGTTCATATCCAGGGAACAATAAACGGCTATGGCGAACGCTGTGGTAATGCTGATTTGGTATTAGTAATGGGAGTATTACAACTTAAGATGAATAAGAAGTTAATCTCAGGCGCTAAGATGGGTGAGTTAACCCATCTTTCTCACTATGTTAGTGAGGTAAGCAATATGGCTCACCATGATAATCATCCTTTTGTGGGAAAGAGCGCCTTTGCTCATAAAGGTGGAATTCATATTGATGCTGTAATAAAGAATCCTCTTGCCTATGAACACCTTAAGCCATCACTAGTTGGTAATTCTACCCGCTTTGTAGTTTCAGAGTTAGCCGGCAAGTCAACCTTAGTGGCAAAAGCTAAAGAGTTAGAATTTGAATTAGATAAAAAGTCAAACAAAGCTAAGAAGATATATAAATTAGTTCAGAAACTTGAAAGTCAGGGTTATCAATTTGAAGCTGCTGAAGGCTCTTTTAAACTATTACTGCAAAAAGAATTTACAAAGTATAAAAAATTCTTTGAACTAAGAGGTTTTAGGGTAATAATCGAAAAGAGAGAGGATAATCGTTTGATTTCTGAGGCAGCGATTAAGCTAAAAGTTAATAATAAGTTAGAGCACACTGCTTGTGAAGGAGATGGTCCGGTCAATGCTTTAGACGGAGCTCTCAGAAAAGCCCTTACTAAATTCTATCCTAAACTTTCCCAGATGCATCTGACTGACTTTAAAGTAAGAGTTCTTGATGAAAAGGAAGGAACTGCAGCTAAGGTTAGGGTATTGATCCAATCTCAGGATGAGGATGAAAATTGGTCTACTGTGGGAGTTTCAGAGAATATAATTGAAGCTTCCTGGCATGCCTTAGTCGATTCAGTTGAGTATAAACTCCTTAAAGACTTAAAAAAAGTCAAGAAATAATCCCACTCTAGAAGGATTCTCTCGCAAATCCCCTTATATA
>CAJXAF010000061.1 GCA_913050175.1 uncultured bacterium | reverse complement strand
TCGGGGTCTGGATCAGGATCAGGATCGGGGTCTGGATCAGGATCAGGATCGGGGTCTGGATCAGGATCACATATTCCGCAGTCTACACTGCAATTTGTACAATCTTCATCTCCTGAGGTGCAGATTCCGTCTCCGCAGGCAATGCATATTCCGCAATCTGTTTCACAGTTAGAGCAGGTTTCAGTACCTTCACAAGTTCCATTTCCGCAACAGTCAGCAGGACAAATTCCTGAGGAGGCTTCATAGGATGAACAAGTTCCATTTCCGCAACAGTCAGCAGGACAGTAACCAGCTTCTGCTTCTTCGATTGCAGTACAAGTATCATCCCCGCAGCCAGCGGTTTCTTGAGCGCTGGTTCCAGGTATTAGCAGAGGTATACAACATACCCCTATCAATAATAGGGAAAATATTAATATTTTCTTTATCATCTTTATCCTTGTCCATTTCAAAGATACCATAAAAAAAATTAACTGTCAACAACATCTAAATAAACAAACTTTTATAAGTCATTTATTATAAGTTAGTTATGTAGAAAATACTATTATTGGTTAATTAATTTTTCTAAAGATTTTTAACTAAATAAGAAAAATAAGGGGTGCTAACTTTAATTTTGTAAATCATTTAATCTAATCTTATGTTTTTTTAATTTTTATATTATAATATAGTTATATATTAAATGCAAAGAGAGAAGGGATAAATAATGTTTAGGAAAAAACAATTCTTTCTAAAGAATGTCTTGCCTCTATTGTTGGCTTTTTTAGCGGCTTTCGTTTTTTTCTTTAATTACAATAACTATCTTCTTGATAAAACCCTGGCAAACCTACGAGTATCTTTAAAAAAATTAGAGTCATCTGATGAATCAGACATAGCTAAAGTAGTTAAGGACATCCTAGATGATACTTTTATAATGGAGATAGCCCGGGAGGAGATAGACGCCGCCACTCTAGCTAAAATTGAGTTTTCCAGTCAAATTGTTGATAAAGTTGCTAAAGAGGGCGATGAACTCTTACTCGAAGATGCTTTAGATTTCCTCCGTGATGTTATAGGGAAACGAGAACTCGGCAAGTCAAGGTTTGCCAATACTTTAGAGAAGGTTCTTACAAATCTTAACCCGAACCAGAGACAAGAGAGCCAAGTTTCAATAAAAGCCAAAATTGAAAAACTGGATAAAAATGCATCTAATTTGAATGGTTCAGCACTTCAAAAGCAGTATCTAGAGATAGCCAGACTTTATATCCTTCTTAGGGATTGGGATCAAGCTTTAGCTTATATTGATAAGGTGAAATCTGTCGATTCGACCACCCCTATTGCTAAACAAGCACTTTTTTATGAAGGATTGGTTAGTAAATTATCCGGTGATTACATAAAGGCGCAAAATATTTTTAGTAACATTAAAGAAGAGCTCACCGGTGAGTTGAGCGCTCTTTCCTATTTTGAAGAAGGAGATGCTTTGTATCGCATGGGCCGCTTAGATGAAGCAGTAAGTGTATTTGAAGATGCTTTTAAGAGTAACCCGAGCTCAGAGGTAAACCAGTTATCTCAGTTTCGTGCCGGGTATATAAAAATTTATGATTTAAAAGACGTAAAAAGCTTTGAAGAAGCTTTTAATAAAACTCCGGCTATAAAAATTGAAAAAATATCAGAGTTTGGCCCTGGTGAAATAATTAGTTTTTATGATTTGACCGAAGAAGATAAGATGTATAAAAGTTTAAAAAATTTATCAAAGGCCTCTGACGATAGGTTAACTCCAGGTATTGCCCGGGCCTATAGAAATAGGGGCTTTAGCCTCGCCCGTCAAGGCTATGGCTTAGCTAAGCAGGGAAAATACACTCAATCTTTAGGGCGCTATGTTTTTAGCGAAGAGCAATTTAATTTAGCAATTGAAATTGAACCCCAAGACCCCTTATCTCATTCTGGCAAAAGTATTATTTTATACTATTTAAAAAACCCCGAAGAGGCCTTAAAGGAAGCCAGGTTGGCTAAAAAACTTAGTCCCAGCAACTCAACAGTTTTGGCAAATTTAGGTTTTATCTATGCAGAACTGCGCATGTATGATGAGGCAGTTAACGAATACAGTGAAGCCATCGAGAACTCTCTTAACTCAGCGATTTTATATTATAATATAGGAACGATCTATCTTTTAAAGGGCGATTATGATAAGGCAACTAAAAATCTTCAAAAAGCCAAATTACTTAATCCTAATCTTGCCAGTGCCCATAACAACATGGGGTTTATCCATCTTCAGCAGAAGCGTTATCGAGAGGCCAAACGTGATTTTGAAAGAGGGCTGAACTTAGAGAAAGATTATGTAGAGGCTCGTTATAATTTAGCAGTACTTTTATATAATTTGGAAATCTATGATCAAGCGAAAAAGCACTTTCAATACATAAAACGCTTCCGCCCAGCTTATAGAAAGACAAAGTGGTTTCTTTCCAGCATATCAGAAGTGGGTAGAGAAGAGTGGTTTGATTGACATAGCCAATGATTTTGTTATACTAATTTTATGTTTACAAGAAACAGGCGAAAAAGTTTTCGGTTATCAACACATCACTTAATACGCTATAAAGTTGTTAAGGGGAAGTCCGTTGTTTCTTTTGCAAGGAATGTCAGCGCCGGAGGTGTTCTTTTTTATTCAAAAGAAAACATTCCAATTAAGAGTATAGTCGAAGTAGTTATTAATTTTCCCGGATTGCCAGAACCGATTAAAACTAACTCTAAAGTTTTGAGAGTTAAACAGCTTAAGAAGGTAGGCGGCTATGAAATCGGCGCTCAATTTATTGATTTGGACAAGAAAACAAAAGATTTTATTAAGAAGAAAATAGATAATACAACAAAGGGAATCAGCGAAAAGAAAAAATAGGTAGAACTCTTTGCAAGCTTAAGATTTGGCGGGAGAGGTTTATCTGTAATAATATATTTATATATAGTAAAGTAGGATGAGTGAAATTTATAACTCTTGGATTAATTATTCTGTTTAATTTTGCTTTTGTTGATTCATATGCCGCGATTAGCCGTAGCGAGCTTGTCACTTATAATTTAAATTTTTATGAAAGAAAACAAAAAAATATTGCTGTCCAGGAAAAACTTATAGAAGAAAAGAGAAGAATCCAGGAAGAAAAAGACAAGGCAGCCAAAGACGGGTGGTTTAAGAAGAAAGAAAAAGTAAAAAAACTTCTTGATAATCTCCTTTTTACAATTGAGACTACAACAACCCATGATGATAATCGCTTTAAAAGTAATACTAGACAAACAAAAGAATTATCCCATGCATCTACATTAGCTGTTAGTTATATACCGAAAACATCTTTTGATAAGAAGCAAAAAACAGACTTCTTCTTTGATTATGACGGCGACGGTTTAAAGTTTGGTAAGGCCGGTTCAAGCAATACAAATAGTAGTAATATACGATTGGGAGTAAATCACAGGCTTACAGATAAATACGCTTTTTTATTAGATTACAAACGATCAATAAGTGAGGCAACAGCTTCAGCGGTAACCGGTTCAGGCACTAGTAATAAACTCACCGGGACCACAACTCATATTTTCGGAGGTAAATTTAATGCTGAATGGGGGCGTTTTCCCTGGGAGATAGAGTATTTTCATGAGGAGTCCCTACACAAGAAAGAGTTTGAAACTTCTGATAGCGTTATTGATACTTTAAATTTAGCAGGCTATTTTAGATTATCAGGGAAAACTGATCTGCTTTGGGAATATGGCATTGAAGAGACAGAGCATCCTCACCAAATAACTAATAACTTCAATGTCAACAGTTATAAGTTCGGCATTAGAGGTAAGCTTGCATCAAAATTAAACGGCATAGCAAAATTCGGATGGGGGGTGTATGATTTCGATTCTGGGTCTGAGCAAGACTCAGAAGAGATTAGTGTCAATCTTAACTACAGGCCTTTGAAGAGATTAATGCTAGGCTTAACTTCCAATCGGAAGGTAAATGTGGGCGCTGCATCAACCGCTAGTTCATCAAAATCTAATGGGCTTGGAGTAAAATGTAAATATCTACCGCCCTTTAATAAGAAAATTACCTTATCGGTATCTACACAAGCAACTAATACTGATTTTTCTGAAAGTAACAGAAGTGATGAAAAGTTGAGTTTTACAATAGGTGCTGATTATGGTTTGAATAAATGGACCAAGTTAGGTTTGGAATATAGTAGAGAAACTAATGAGTCGACCGATCAGGATAAAGAATACACACAAAACAAGGTCGCTTTAACAGGAACTTTTGAATTTTGATGAAAAAAAACATATTTTTATACAATCTTATTCTAATTTCCTCTATCAGCTTATTTATTTTGACACCCTCTTTACAAGCAATTGAAGCTGGGGCGGTCTTAGACATTAAAGTAAGTGATGAATCTTACCTAGATGTAAGCATAACCGTGTCTGAAGAGGGAACAATCAACTATCGCAATATACAAACCTTTAATGTTAAAGGATTAAGTCTGGAGGATATTTCCCGGAAAATAGAAAACATTCTAACCATTCATTATTCTTTTATAGATGACCCTCAAGTATCAGTTCAGCTTATAAAAAAGAGTATCCCAAAGGAAGTCAGTCAAACAAGAAATTCTCCAGTCACTAGTAGAACTCCCAACAACAATTCCTTCGAATACTTAGATGAGAACCTAAGACCGTCTTATCAGATAAGTCCACATGATATTTTAGAAGTATCAGTTTTTGGAGAAGATGAATTAGAAAAAACAGTTAGAGTTTCTGAACAGGGTAATATTGCCTTTCCTCTCATTGGCAATGTTAAAGTAGCAGGTCTCTCCGTTGAAGATGCTGTTGTCAAGATTGAGGGGCTTCTAAAAGAAGGCTATCTTGTAAACCCTCAGGTAAATATACTAATAACAGAATATTCAAAGTTTTCTGTTTTAGGGGAAGTTAACCGTCCGGGAACTTTTGAATTAAAGGGCGCACTTACTCTTGTAGATGCTATTGTCTTAGCTGAGGGGCCAAAAGACAGTGCTGATTTGAATAAAGTTAAAGTAATTAGAGTCTCTCAGGATGAAACCAACGAGATAAAAGAGTATTTTCTTGATTTTGAAGGGGAAGGCCGAAGTTTCTATCTAAAACCCCAAGATAGAATCGTTATCGAACCCAAGGGGAAGATTTATATTTTAGGAGCGGTAAACAGTCCTGGCATGTATTATTTTACTGAAAAAGAACTCAGCTTAAATGATGCCATTAGTTTCTTAGCCGGCGGGCTTAATGAAAATTCTGATTCAACTTCCATAGAGGTGATAAGAAAAGAAAATGGTGTCGATAAGACCTATAAAATAAATCTCGAAAAAGAAGGCTATAACTTTTTACTTAAAGAACAGGACAGGATAGTTGTTTCTGAATATGGTAATATTTCTATCTTTGGACAAGTGCAATCTCCGGGGAGGTATCCTTTTAAAGAAGGGATTACAGCAGTTGATGCAATAGCTCTAGCCGGGGGGTTTACAGATGTTGCTGCTCGCAACTCAGTAAAGGTCATAAGAAAAGAAACCGGAAGGGACAGTGCAATCAAGATACCGGCTGGATACATACTTAAGACCGGGGACACTTCTCGGGACGTTGAGCTCAAAGACGGAGATACGATAGTTATACCCGAAAGTTGGTTTTAAATATAAAGAGCTTATTCAAAGAAATATATTAATAAAATATGCTTCCTCCAGTTGATGTTAAAGAATTAACGATTGTAGATTATCTCCAGATACTTTATAAGCGTATATGGATTATGGTCACATTAGTCAGTATTATTGTAGGTTTTGTTGCCTATAAAGATCTGTCTGCGACGAAGATTTATGAGACAGCCTCAACAGTTCTGGTTACAAAAGAAACAGCATCAGTAACGGGTGAAAAAAAATTAATTAGGAAACAAACCGATATTACCAATAGGGAAACTCAGGTGCTTCTTCTGCGTTCTAACTCTTTAGCTGACAGAGTTATTGAGAGCCTAAGCCTTTTGCAAGATCCTCAGTTTTTCGAAGATAAAGATCCCGCCAGGAAGCTTTTATCAATGATTGAAATAAATTCAGTTGAGGAATCTAATGTAATTAAAATTACAGTAAGAGGCCAGGATCCTTTACTTATTGCAAAAATAGCCAATTCTTGGATTGAAGAGTTTATCCTTTCAGACGTAGAGAGACGTAGTAAAACCACTAGACAGGGTGCTGCTTGGCTCAATAAGCAGACCAAGGAAGCTTTAGAAAACTTACAGAAATCAGAAAAAGAACTTAATACCTTTGTAAAGGAAAATAGAATTATTACTATTCCCGAAGTAGGTAAAAAAGCAGAAAGATCAATAGCAGCTCTTCGGGCGCAAAAAGTTCAAGTGGAAAAAGGTCTCATAGAGGCTCTTAAATTATATAAAGAAAAACACCCTAAGATATTCGCAATTAAAAATCAGTTGGCGGCTGTGGAAATAAAACTCGAAGAAGAAGTTGATGCTATGTATGATTTGCAAGAGAAAGCCTTAGAGTATAAACTTTTAAGTAGAGACGTGGCTAATTATAAAGCCCGTTATGAAAAGTTTCAACAAAGAATGCAGGATTTGGATATTTCCCGGGAATTGTTAGAATCAAATATTCAACTCGTTGACGAAGCTCAACCGCCTTTAAAGCCAATTTATCCAAACCCACAAAAAGACATCTCTATGGCTTTCATTTTCGCTCTGGCTTTTGGTGTAGGTATATGTTACTTTCTTGAATACCTCGATTCGACTCTCAAAACCTCAGATGATGTAGAGCTTTATACTAAAATGCCATTTTTGGGTTACACTCCTTTGGTGACTAAAGAGTTTGAAGCAGGCGTAACCAATGATTTAATTACTCATAAGAGTCAATTTTCACAAATAGCTGAATCCTTTCGAAGCATAAGGGTATCACTGTTATTTGTTTCTCCAGAGGACAAACCGATAAAAAGCATAACTATAACCAGTACAATTCCTAAGGAAGGAAAGAGTTTCGCCTCAATTAATCTGGCAATAGCTTTTGCTTCTGCAAAAGAGAAGACCTTATTAGTCGATGCTGATATGAGAAAGGGACGGTTGGCCAAAGTTTTTGATCTTGAAGGTGCCAACGGCTTTACCAGCGTTTTAGCAGGCATGAATAAATGGCAAGATCTAGTTGTAGAGACTAAGATACCAAATCTTTACTTCTTGCCTCACGGAACAACTGCTCCTAACCCGACACAGTTATTAAATTCAGAAAAACTTAAGACCATTTTAAACGAAATGGAAGGCCAGTATAAAAGAGTTATTCTTGATACTCCGCCTGTCTTAAGTGTTGCTGATGCTATTATTTTAGGAAAGAAAACTGATGGCTTGGTCTTTATAATTAAGGCTGCATCTACACCCCTTGATCATATACTTGCTGCAAAAAAGATTCTCGAAAACAAAGTACAAATAATAGGCGTTATCTTAAACGGTGTTGATGTTAAAAAAGACCGCTATTACTATTATCATTATTCCTACTCTAATCCCGATGCTTCAAAAAATACTTAATGATTTCTAAAGAAAATATATGGAACTATATATTTGAGGGGGGATTAATCTTATTGGTCCTCTTTTCAAGTATTTTTACAGGATCAGTTGACCAAACTTCTTCTTATTGGCTGCAAATTTTTAT
>CAJXAF010000060.1 GCA_913050175.1 uncultured bacterium | reverse complement strand
TAATAATGGTGTTTTAAGGAAGAATGAGGCCAGCCAGGTAATAAAAGTTTTTAAAAACCACTTTAAGATGGATTTAACTTATGTAGATGCATCAAAAAGTTTTCTGTCAAAATTAAAAGAGGTTTCTGATCCTGAAAAAAAACGAAAAATAATCGGGCATGAATTTATTCGCGTATTTGAAGCTGAAGCCAAGAAAATAAAAAATGCTTCTTTTCTTGTTCAAGGAACCTTATATCCCGACGTAATTGAATCAGTGTCATTTTTTGGCGGACCAACTGCTTGCATTAAATCACATCATAATGTTGGCGGTTTGCCTAAAAATATGAAATTAAAGTTAATTGAACCTTTTCGGCAGTTATTTAAAGATGAGGTTCGTGAGATTGCCAGAATTCTCAAATTATCTGAAAGTATCATTGGCCGACACCCTTTTCCTGGACCAGGATTAGCTGTAAGAATTATCGGCAGTATAACTGCCGGGCAGCTTAAAATATTAAGAGAAGCTGATGCAATTTTTGAGAAAATAATTAAAAAGAACAATCTCTATAATGATATCTGGCAGGCCTTTTGTGTATTACTGCCCTTAAAAACAGTCGGTGTAATGGGCGATAAACGAACTTATGAGTATGTTTTAGCAGTTAGGGCAGTTAATAGCTTAGACGGCATGACTGCTGATTGGTCAAAGATACCCTATGAGGTTTTAAACGAAATTTCAGACGGTATAATAAATAAAGTAAGGGGCATAAACAGGGTTGTCTACGACATTAGCTCTAAGCCTCCTGCTACTATTGAGTGGGAATAAAATAGATTGCTAGTCTTAGAACTAGAGGCTATTATATAATTGAAAATGGCACATAGCGATTTTGTACATTTGCACGTTCACACGCAATATAGCCTTTTAGACGGTGCTTGTTTAGTTGAACGTTTAGTAGACAAGGCAGTTAAATTTAAGTCGCCGGCCTTGGCTATGACTGACCATGGTAATCTTTTCGGAGCCATAAAATTTTACAATCTTTGCGTTAAAAAGGGCATAAAGCCTATAATTGGTTGCGAAGTCTACGTTGCGCCTAACTCCCGTTTTGACCGGGAATATACTCCCGGGCACGATTCAAATTATCACTTAATACTACTGGCTAAAAATCAAGAAGGTTATTCGAACTTAGTTAAGCTTGTTAGCTTGGCTCACATGGAGGGCTTTTACTACAAGCCAAGAGTGGATAAAGAGATTCTTGATAAATATTCCAAGGGCTTGATTGCTTCAAGTGCTTGCTTGGGCGGTGAAATTGCTAAAAGTGTTTTAGCCGATAATACTAATAAGGCATATCGCCTGGCTGATGACTACCTAAGTATTTTTGGCCGGGGAAATTTCTACCTTGAAGTAATGGAGAATGGTTTAAGTGACCAAAAGAAAGTAAATAAAGTTCTGGTTAAGATTTCCAAAGAACTTGATATACCGCTATTGGCGACCAATGACGTTCACTACTTAGAGCGTGACGAGGCTTTTGCTCATGAAGCTCTCTTGGCAATACAAACCCAAACAACTCTTGATGATCCTAACCGCTATAGGTATGGTAGCGATACTTTTTACTATCGAAGCGCTGAGGAGATGAAAGCTCTCTTTAAGGAAATCCCCCAAGCTATTACCAATACCCTGGAGGTCACTCAAAAATGCAATCTTACAATGGACTTTTCCCAAATTCACCTGCCTCATTTTCCTATACCTGATAATGAAACCGAGAGCGGATATTTACGCAAGATCTGTAATGAAAATATAAAACAAAGATATCCCAAGAATCCCTCAGTTGTCACCCAAAGATTGGAATATGAGTTAGATGTTATTAAAAAAACTGGATTTGACAGTTATTTTCTTATTATTTGGGACTTGGTAAAATTTGCTAAAGAAAGTCATATTCCGGTTGGTCCGGGAAGAGGAAGTGCTGCCGGAAGTATAGTAAGTTATATTTTAAAAATAACTGACGTCGATCCCCTAAAGTATGACTTACTTTTTGAACGTTTTCTTAATCCTGCCAGGATATCAATGCCTGATATTGATATTGATTTTTGTTATGAGAAAAGAGCAGAAGTTTTGAATTATGTAGCAAACAAATACGGCAAAGATTCAGTCGCCCAAATCATAACTTTTGGAACAATGCTTGCCCGGGCTGTAATAAGAGACGTCGGCAGAGTTATGAATTTTACCTATGGAGAAGTTGATAAAATCGCAAAAATGATTCCCCCGGCAGTTGGTCAGCATATAGATTTAAAACAAGCCTTATCTTTGAATCCTGATTTAGGAGAAATCTATAAAACAGATTCAAGAATTAAGCGCCTTATCGATGTAGCCATGCAATTAGAGGGTCTATCCAGGCATGCTTCTACACATGCCGCCGGAGTAGTTATCTCCGATAAACCGCTAATGGAGAGAGTGCCTTTAATTCGTGGTGCCGACGGAGAAGCGGTTACTGGTTTTGATATGCAGTCGCTTGAGAAAACCGGTCTTCTGAAGATGGATTTTCTCGGTCTTAAGACCCTTACTGTTATTGAAGAAACAATAAAAATCATAGAGAGGACGCAAAGTAAAAAGCTTAATATGGCAACTTTACCGTTAAATGATAAGAAAACTTTCAATCTTTTAGCTAAAGGAGAGACAATCGGCGTGTTTCAGCTTGAAAGTAGAGGAATGAGAGATATCTTAACTAAGATCAATCCCAGTAGGTTTGAAGATTTAATTGCTGTCTTAGCGCTTTATCGACCGGGACCATTGGGCAGCGGCATGGTTGATGATTTTATTGATCGTAAACAAGGAAAGAAAAGTATTTCCTACATACATAAGAGGCTCGAACCAATCTTAAAACGAACTTATGGGATTATTCTTTATCAAGAGCAGATTATGCAAATTGTATCTCAACTCGCCGGCTTTGATATGTCACGAGCTGATCTCCTAAGAAAAGCTATTGGAAAGAAGATTCCGGAAATAATGGATGAGCAGCGTAATTTATTTGTTGAAGGCTGTAAAAAAAATAACATCCCCAATAATATAGCCAGCCAGATATTTGATTTAATTGACTATTTCTCTGGTTATGGATTTAACAAATCTCACTCCACAGCTTATGCTCTTATATCTTATCGTACAGCTTATCTAAAGGCTAATTTCCCGGTAGAATTTATGGCTGCGCTCTTAACTAGTGAGCGTAACAATACCGATAAAGTTGTTGAGTATGTTAGTGAAGCCAATCAGTTGAAATTAAAAGTTTTACCACCCGACATAAATATAAGTTTTACTAATTTTACCGTTACCGAGGATGCAAACATTCGTTTTGGCTTAATGGCGATAAAAAATGTCGGTAAAGCTGCTTTAGAAAATATTATTCTTACTAGACAAAAAGCTTCTTTCGAAAGTATATTTGATTTTTGCGATAAAGTTGATTCAAGGGTAGTTAATAAGAAGGTTATGGAGAGCCTTATAAAATCAGGGGCAATGGACAGTTTTGGCTTAAAAAGGGCTCAGATGATAGCGATTTTAGATAAGCTATTGAGTAAATCCTCAAAGAAGATAGATACTGCTCAGTTAATGCTTTTTGCGCCGCCTCCTCCTGATCAGAGTGTGCCTGATATTGAAGAGTGGCCTTTAATACAGATTCTTAACTTTGAAAAAACTCTTTTAGGCATTTATCTTACCGGCCACCCCTTAAATTGCTATTCAAATATTATAAAATATTTAAGGCGCACTAAGATTTCAACTCTTTATGAACAAACCAGAAACCAGGATATAATTATCTGCGGAGTTTTAGAAAAGGTAAAGAATATTACTACCAGAAGGAAAAAACAGAGGATGGCAATAATTAAAATTGAGGATGAAACTCAAAGCATAGAAGCATTTGTCTTTCCCCGGCTCTATGAAGAAGTTGCCCTCTATCTTAGGGAAAAATCAGTGGTTTTACTTAAAGGCAGAGTTGAAGCTAAAGATAAAGTACCAAAAATTCTTACTTCAGAGATAATTCCCATAGATAGAGCTATCGCCAATATAAAACAGGCTACAATTTCAATCCCCGGTAAAGGTTTAGAGCTGGATAAGTTAAAGAAAGTTTTTATTCAGAACAAAGGGGCCACACCAATTATTTTTGATCTTAAAGATCCTAAAATGCAGGGGGTTAAGATTAAAACTGCTAATAATTTCTATATTTCTATAAATGAAAAAGCTTTAAGTGATTTAAGCTCAGTTGTAGGTGAGGAAAATCTAGTTCTAACCATTTAAGCTAAGCAATTTAAGGCTATGCGCCTATTTATAAGCCCTAAAAGTGATTATAAATAGGGGGTTTTACCGGTGATAAGGCCTAAGAGTAAAAAAACTAAAATCTTGACATAAAACCTTGAGGTTGATAAACTTGTAATATGAGAAAAAGAGATATAGTGTTAAAAATTAGTCAGGATACCGGGGTTAAGCAGGTTGTAGTTAAAGAGGTTGTCCAAAGGACTTTTGATACTATATTAGGAGCCCTCTGCGCAGGTAAGAGGATTGAGCTTAGAAATTTTGGGGTTTTCCAAGTAAAAACCAGAAAGAAAAGAATTGGCAGAAATCCCAAAACCGGCCAAGTTATTCCTGTTCCTGAGAGACAAACCGTTGTTTTTAAGCCTGGCCTTGAAATGAAGCAATTGATAAAATAGCTTCATTGCTTAAGATCATCCTTCCTTAAAGATATGAGGTGCTTTTATATAGGGATAGTTTTATAAGAAAGATAAGATTATTTCTGGTCTGTCTTCCTTCCTTATAGTTTCATACCAAAAATTGCTGGGAGGCAAAAGTGGAGAAAAAATACTTAAGTGTTCGGGGAACGTCAGACTTTGATTCATCTCAGAGTCTTGCTTTTCATAACTTAACTAAAAAGTCGCGAGAAACCCTAAGTCTTTTCGGTTATGATGAGATCATTCTTCCCATTTTAGAAGAAGCAGGATTGTTTGCCAAAGGTGTGGGCCAAACTTCTGATATAGTTTCTAAACAAATGTTTAAAATCCAAGATAAGGATACTGTTTTGCGCCCTGAGGGTACTGCCCAGGTAATACGTTACTACATACAACACTCTCTTTTTAAGCAAAGTGACTTTCATAAATTTTTCTATATCGGACCAATGTTTAGAGGGGAGAGACCGCAAAAGGGGCGTTTTCGTCAATTTCATCATATCGGCGTTGAAGCTATTGGATCAGATAGTGTTTTTCTTGATGCTGAGGTTATTTCTTTAGCAATGAAAATCTTAGATACTGTAGGCATAAGTCAAAAAGAATTAATCATAAATAGTTTAGGCTGTGGGAAAGATAAGGAAAAATTTAGTAAGCGGTTATTTAAGGACTTAAGCCAAAAGAAAAATGAACTTTGTAGCAATTGTCAAAGTCGGCTGGCGCGAGATCCTTTGCGGGTCTTAGATTGTAAGAAAAAAACCTGTAAAAATATAGTTTCAACTTTAGATTTAGATAATTCCTGTCTTTGTAAGGAGTGCCTTTATTCTTTTGAAAAATTGCTTTCGCTTCTTAATAATTTAGGTGTAGAATACACCTACCAACCTCAATTGGTTAGAGGCCTTGATTATTATACTAATACTGTTTTTGAGATTATTACATCCGGACTCGGTGCCCAGGATGCGATTGGGGCCGGTGGCCGCTATAATAATTTAGTTAAATTTCTCGGTGGCCCTCAAACCCCGGCTATAGGTTTTGCTTTAGGGGTAGAAAGAATTCTTTTGCTTTTAAATGAGCAAAAGCAGGTTAATGGTCTCGATGTTTTTATTGCCGTTGCTGAGAAAGATCTTTATAAAGATGCTTTTTCTCTCCTTAATCAATTAAGGGGCGCCGGGATTATCTCTGACTGTGATTATCTCAATAAGTCTTTAAAGGCTCAGATGAGGGTTGCTCAGAAAAAAGCTTCAAAGTTTGTAATTATTCTTGGGTCTCAAGAGTTGCTCCAACAAAAAGTTGCTCTTAAATGTATGGAAGACGGCAGCCAGGAAGATGTAAATTTAAAAGACTTACCTGTAAAAATTAGTAAATTATTAGGAAAGGAGTTAAAACAATGTTAAGAACACATACTTGTGGAGAGTTGACAGCTGATGATGTTAGTAAGGAGGTTAATCTTTGCGGTTGGGTTGATTCTCGTCGTGATCATGGGAAATTAATATTTATTGATATTCGTGACCGTTACGGCATTACCCAGGTTATCTTTTTACCCAAACCTCACACTGATACTTATGAATTAGCCAAGAAGCTTCGCAATGAAGATGTAGTTTCTCTAAAGGGTAAGGTAAACTCAAGACCTAAAAAAACAGAAAATCAAAAAATTTCTACCGGCCTTATTGAAGTCTGTGCCGAAAAACTGGACATATTAAGCCCAAGCCAGGATTTACCTTTTAACGTTGAGGACAGCTTGGAACTTAGCGATGAGATACGATTTACTCACCGTTATCTTGATTTAAGACGGAGTAAAGTTGCAAAAAAAATAATTTTAAGACACCAATTAAATAAAGAATTTAGAGCTTTTCTTGATTCAAAGAATTTTCTTGAGATCGAGACGCCTTTACTTACCAAATCAACACCTGAGGGGGCAAGAGATTTTCTGGTTCCAGCTCGACTAAGTCCTAATAAATTTTATGCTCTTCCCCAGTCGCCGCAGCTTTTTAAACAGATACTAATGGCCTCAGGCATGGATAAATACTATCAGATTGTAAGATGTTTTCGCGATGAGGATTTACGAAAAGACAGGCAGCCGGAATTCACTCAATTAGATATGGAGCTGTCTTTTATCGAAGAGGATGATATCTTGAGTCTAGTTGAGGAGATGATCGCTTCAGTTTTTTCTAAAGTTTTAGGCGAAGAAATAAAAACTCCTTTTTTACGTATTTCCTACGATGAAGCAGTAAAAAAACATGGTAGCGATAAACCAGACATTGGTGAAGGTAAGTACCGTTTTCTCTGGGTAGTTGACTTTCCTTTATTTGAATACAATGATGATGAAAAGCGTTGGCAGTCTTGTCATCACCCTTTTACATCACCCAAAGATGAATCTTTGCTTAAAGCTGGAGCTGATCTTTCTGGCGTAAAAGCCAGGGCTTATGATCTGGTTTTAAACGGTTCAGAGATAGGCAGCGGTTCAATAAGGATTCACTCCGGCCAATTGCAGAAAAAAATCTTTGAAACTCTAGGCATATCTGAAAAAGAGGCTGAGAGTAAATTTGGATTTTTACTAAGAGCCTTTAATTATGGAGTTCCGCCTCACGGAGGGGCTGCTTTTGGATTAGACAGGTTATATGCTATAATAACTGAATCTGAGAGCATACGCGATGTGATTGCTTTTCCCAAAACTCAGAAAGGGCTTTGCCCTTTAAGCGGGGCCCCTTCAGGAGTGTCAACTAAGCAATTAGATGAACTCAGTCTTGAATTAGTTGAATCGGAAGAAGAAAAAGAAGTTAAGGAAGTATGATTTAGTCTAAAAGGGGGTAAGGATGAGGTTAATTTTAATTTCAATTATAGTTATTTCTGTTTTTTTAAGTGGCTGCATGAATGTCCGTACATATACAGTTGAGAAACCAAGGATTGATACTGAAGTAAGCGGCAATCAGGGATTTTTATCGGGTACTGCTTCTAGTGCGCCGAAGAAAAGTAAATTTGGCAAGACCAGGAAAATATCAGTATTTGAAATTGATAACTCGTTTTCTTTTAAATATTCAATTAA
>CAJXAF010000059.1 GCA_913050175.1 uncultured bacterium | reverse complement strand
ATATATAGCATTCTAACAAAACTTATAAGAATTGCTATCATCTATTTTATACTTAGCAAATTCTTATAATTTCTGAGGCTGGCTGTTTTTTATGATAAAAAACCTAAAAGGATGGACAATCACAAGGGGTCTCTTAACTTAAAGAAGGGTTTAGAATGATCTTCGTATAGCCCCCTTCAAGCTAAGGCTATACGAACAATCACACTTATTGATGTCTAATCTTTGAAGTTTTTGCACTGAAAGAGTAAAATCGGGGGCACAAAATTTAAAGGGCTTTTTGATTGTTTTATTTATTTTTTTCATAATATCTAGGTTATTCCATAAAATGATTAAAAACTATTGGTGGGAAATAATGAACAGTATGCAGGTAGTTTAAAACTTTTCTACATATTTCTGTCTAGCACAATAATAGCCTTCTCCCCAACTATACATAAAATGACAACCATAGGGTTTTAACTTTTGCTCACTATCTATAAGCCCGAGCAGTTCACCTTTTGGAGCTTTCCTTTCAACCATCTTGAAAAGATTCTTTATAAATTCTAGCTCCTCACCGGCTAAGACCGATACAATTCTGCACTCACACTCATAATGATGGTCTTCTTTACTTTGACTCCCCACTGACTTTGCCCCCTTGGTTATGGTACTTTTTTTAGCATACAGCATCTCCCTGCCCTCCACTTAAGTTTGCAATATTTTAAGCAATTTGCCAATGAGAATTAGTTGTATAAGTAGTGGGTATAGAAAGTACCCCAAAGAATTAAGGAAGGGTTAATGATTTAAGTGCTTTGTAGAAAAGAGGTTAAGTTAATATCCTTACCGGATATACCTAATTTTTGTCTTATATTCTTGCGGTGTTTGCCTATGGTTTGGTAGGTAATGCTTAAAAGACTAGCGATTTCTTTACTGGTAAGGCCACCCCTGATCATGCTGCAAATCTCTATCTCCCTAGGGGTAAGCTTGGTTTTGCCCTCACTTATCTTACGGCCAAAAGAAAGAGCTATTTCTTTTAAGTGGTGTTCGAGTAGATTAGCGTATTTACGGGAAACTCCTTTTATCCTAAGTTTTTTTACTATTGGCATTAACATTATGTCGATATTTGTTATGATATCATCAGTTAGCTTATTCTTCTCTGCCTCTACTTGTCCGATAACAACTCGCAGAGCTATATTTTTTTCTTCTAAGATTTTTTTCTGCTCCTCAATCTCTAACTTGGAAGATTTTAAGGCTTCTGTAGCCTCAACTCTCCTAAGAACATTGACAAACATCTCACCGGCCAGTCGTAGCCTTTGGATATCTTTTTTGACCAATGTCGATTACTATGTAAAGACACAAAACCTAAGGCTCCTAAAACCTCTTCGCCAACTTTTAAAGGGATAGTTATTTGAGACTTAACGCCTTGCTTTAGAAAAAACTTTTTCTCACTCAAGGCTTGCCTGGGGATTTCCTGGGGATCAGAAAACTTAAACACCTCTCCCTTGGATATCCTCTGGGTAAGCCAGGAAGGCTTCTTTAGAAATGAGGAATTTATGAGTTCAGTTAATTCCTCAATTCCTTCCTTTGCCCATAAATGAGTAACTTTAAACTCCCCTTCCCCTGGTAAAACACGAATAAATCCTCCCCGGTCAACATCAAGAAACAAAACCATCATTTTAATAGCTTGGATTATCTCATCATCAACGCTGTTCGACGGTATATCGATAAATCTGGCTGAGATATTGCGAAGTAAATTTTCAAACTCTAAGTGCATTTTCTGCTCCTGCTCCATATTTTTACGTTCAGTAATATCCCGCCCCACAGATTGATATTCAATTGTTTTGCCTTTCTTATCAAAAAATCCTCTATCTGTCCACTGGTTCCAGCCAATACTACCGTCGGGACGCAAAACCCGGTGCTCACCAACTGCAACTGGATTTTTGGCTGTAATCGACCTTATCTTTGCCATAACCAGTTCATAACTATCTTCAGAAATTAAAGGAAAAAAGCTATTACCAAGCATTTTTACCGGTGAGGTTCCAAAATAACGGCAGTAACTATCATTAACAAAAGTTATGATTCCTCCTGGCTGCCAGCGGACAATGAATTCAGTTTGATCCTGGACAACCCTGCGATACCTTTCCTCATTCTCCCGGAGAGCTTCTAAGGCTTTTTTACGTTTAGTAATATCATAGGTAATAGCATAAGTTATGCCTTCCTCTATGACCGGATGAGAAGTCCAGGAAAGCCACTTATGTTTTCCATCCTTACAAATATAACGGTTCTCAAAACCAATAACCTTCGCCCCTTGCTCTAGCTTCTCCCGGACAATATCGATTGTTTTTTGTTTATCATCAGGATGAATAAAATCAATGTAAGGCCTACTC
Source organism: uncultured bacterium (assembly GCA_913050175.1). Lineage (GTDB taxonomy): Bacteria > Omnitrophota > Gorgyraeia > Duberdicusellales > 4484-171 > JAFGHG01. The sequence continues at coordinate 5,514 of CAJXAF010000059.1, read as the reverse complement.
AAGAGCTCTTCTTTAGAATAGCCAAGGGTTTCTACAAAAGACTCATTGATCCTTAAAAAATAACCGGCTATGCTGGCGATACAAACCATATAGCCGGTCATGTTAAAAATCTTCTCAATTTCCTTTTCTCTCTGCCGGCTTTCGGCTATAAACTGCTGACTGTTTTTGTCTTTATTTTTCATTATTTATGCCTCATATAATATCCTAACTTACCCCATAAATTATACTCTTTAGACTAAATAGAAAGCAAGAAAAATATGAAAAACTTCTTATTTATCGACTGATTTATTCGAGTATTTCTCGCAATCTTCGACGTCCTGTTGTGGTTTTGTAGAATTTCTCTTTCTGTCTAGCTTCGCTTAATGTTGCAAATGACTCTGAGTGGATTATTTTATAGGGACGATATGGTCGTGAAGATTTGACTTTCCCGGCATTATGATCTCTTAATCTTTTATTAACATCGTCAGTAACACCCGTGTAAGTCCTTGTTTTTGCTTCGTTAAGGAGGATATAAACATGATACATATCAAAATTTGCTTTGCAAATAGGTGCTTGTGGATCCACCATTTTTTTTCACAAAATGATGAAGTCTTGCTGTATTTTTCGAAAACAAAGAATATGCGGAGAGTCCGCCTCAACAAAATAACAACATTATTTTGTTGGGCGAGACTTCTCCGTTTTTTTACTTAAGTAAAAAAACGGAGAGGGGGAGATTCGAACTCCCGGACCCTTACGGGTCACATGTACTCCAAACATGCGCACTAAACCGGGCTATGCGACCTCTCCGAAAAAGACTCTTTTGGGGTGTTCCTAATTTGAAATTAAGCGAAGTAAGATTATATCAAACAATGATAAGATTTAAACTTATTTTTCAAGAACAATAACTTAGAGCAAGCCTTTCTTATAAAGCCTTAAAAAAGCATCAACAATCATCGGAGAAAAATACTTTCCCCGGACTTCTAAAATTATCTTTGCTGCCTTTTCTTTGTCCATAGCCTTTCTGTAGGGGCGATCAGAGGTTAAAGCATCATACATGTCAGCTATTGATATAATTTGGGCAATTAAGGGTATTTGCTTTCCCTTTAAGCCTTCGGGGTAGCCATGACCATCGTAGCGCTCATGGTGGTATTTAACGCCTAAAAGAGGGTATTCCAGCTCATCAATCTGGCGAAGGATCATATAACCGACTAAAGCGTGCTGCTCTATAGTCTCTCGTTCATACTTATCAAGACTTCCGTTTTTATTAAGTATCTCCTCTTTTACACCAATTTTACCAATATCATGGAGCAAAGAAGCTATTTTTAAATTTTCAATAAACACATTCCAATCCTGTGACTTTATCTTCTTCATAGTTTTTAATTCTTCAGCTAAAAAGTAAGAGTACTTTGCCACTCGCTCAGTATGACCTGAGGTATACTTATCCTTAGCTTCAATTGCTGTTGCCAGAGCCATAACAGTCTGTAAAAACAAAGTCTTGTTACGCTCCAGTTGCTTATTTAAATCCTGGAAAAACCAGGCATTCTGAATAGCCATAACTACGTCAGAACTTAAAACTGAAAGAAAACCTAACTCTTCTTTGGTAAATTTTTTCTGTTTTGTTTTTTGTCCGAGAAATAAAATACAGATCAGTTTATCTCTAAAAAATCCCGGGATACAAGCTACAGCATTATATAAGGAAAGCTGAAATTTAACTCCTTCAAGAACAGTTTTTAGTTTTTTCGGTTTTCTCTTCTTCGACTTAAGAAATCCCTCCAGCTCACTTAAAAGAAGGTAGTCATCCCCTAAGACTCTTGTGCTTTTATCAGTAAAATACTTAATTAAAGAGTTGGCCTTATTGACCTTTACAAACCCCGAGGGTATTTTTAAGCCCCCTGAGCCACGGGAGAACTTAGCTACAAAAACATCCTTGGTCTTATCATACAAAAGAAAACCAACGTGGCCGACGTTAAGATTTCTAATGATTGTCCGCAGAATCAACTTTATCAGCGTATCCATGCGGTGAACCAGAATCATCTGCTTAGCTGCGAGCTCAAGTTCTTTTTTATAGTCTGGTTTTAGATTCATAAATAACGTTAGCCGGTTACAGTTACGAAACCCGTTTCGTTATCGGGTTACGTTTGTCGTTTTTTAAAATTTGTCCAAGACATACTCAACTTATAAAGCTGTCGCCCTGATTTATCATATATATCAATTAACTCGTCACAAGATTTAATATTTACATGAGTTGGGTAAATATCTCTACTCTGGCTTAGGCTAACAACCATTTCATTACATTCACCCATAGCATCGTCAAGATATTTTTGGAAACCAGCCCTTTGATGCCGTTTAGCATAGCCTTCAGCGATTAATCTTGGTATGGATTTGCAGGCACGACTTAACTGATTTTTCAAATCGTACTTTTCACTTTCTGGAAGACTAGGAACTATTTGATTCATAACAGCAAGCATGACTTTATAAGTATTCCGGTAGACTTCTAAATCGTTAAAACTTACAATCCTTTTCTTTTCCATGCACGTTACCTTTACCGTTTACCGATACGGGCTTCGTTACCGATAAACGTTTCTACTATTTACCCAGTATATGGGTTTCTATTTTTTGGTGTAATTCTTCTAAGTCCAAAGGTTTAACAATATAATCGTTGGTTCCTAGTTTTTTAGCTTTAGCCTGTGACTCTTTATCCTCTCTTCCGGTAATCATCATAATTTTTACGTCAGTTTCAGCTTTTTTAAGCTCATGTAAAACCTCAAAGCCATCCATCTCCGGCATCTTTAGATCCAAGAATATCCAGTCCAACTTGGTTGTTTTACAAATCTCTAAGGCATCTTTACCATTGTGAGCTTTTTCGGTTTCAATTTCAAACCTCCTTAAGAAATTAGACAAGAAATCAACAATCTCAGCTTCATCATCAACTATCAATACCTTACTCATATTTCCCCCTTCTTTGCTCGTTAACCAGCCTATTCGTTATATGGTTGCGCAACTCGAATCGTCTATCGTTTTACGGTTGCGACCATTAAATTTATCCCATGCTAAGGCTAAATTATATAATTGCCTACTTACTTTGTCATAAACATCTATTAAATTATCACACAAATCTATGTTAATACACTCAGGATATAAATCTCTGACTTGAGAGAGAGAAACGTTTGATTCATTAGCTTCTGCTAAGGCATCATCAATATATTTCTGAAACCCTCTTTTTTGATGTCGTTTTGAATGACCTTCGGCTATTAACCGGGGTATTGCTTTTGTCGATCGTCGAAGCTGATCTTGAAGGTCATATTTTTCTACTTCAGGTAATTTTGGTACTATATCTCTATGAACAAGAAGCATTGCTTCATATGAAGATTGATATACATCTAAATCTCGAAAGCCTCGTATTTTCTTTTTTTCTTCTATCGCGATATCCGATTTCCTTTCAACGTTTCAAGCTACGCAACCCTTTACCCAACGCCGTGTATTCACTTTCTTGGTAACTTTATATAGAAATGAGTTCCTATTCCATGCTCTGTATCAAACCAAACTTTACCTTTATGATTTTCCTCAACCATTCTCTTCACTACATACATGCCAATTCCTGTACCGGATTTATATGAAGACTTAGTAGTAAAAAAAGGAGCAAAAATCTTATGCTCATCTCTTTTATGAATACCCACCCCATTATCAATTACCTCAATTAAATAAGATGAGGTCTGTTGAGTGAGTTTAATTTCTAATTGAGCTTTAAACTTACTTTTTTCTTCAGAGCTTAGCGAGCTTCTTTTTTCCATAACAGCTTCATAGGAGTTATCCAGGATATTATAAACTGACTCTGTAATTTGCGCTTTTACACCGTAAATTAAATCAGAAGAATCAAGGTTAACTTTTAAAGGAAGTTCATTTATCTCATGTTTAACTTTAAGTAAATCTGCAGACATATCTATTACCTCTTTTAAGGAAAACCTAGAGAAAAAAGTCTCTTTTTCCTCAACCCGGGCAAAATTTAAGATACCCTTTATTATACCATCAGTTTTTTTAACATTCTTAATTAATGAGTCAGCAATCTCGCTCATATAATCAAGGGTCTTTTTTATATCCGGATCCTTCTCAATTAACTTAGGGCGCTTAGCAAGAAAATCCTTAATCTCATACTTTAACTCCCCGCTGGCAACTGAGAATTGATTAAGCCTATTTTTAATCTGGTGAGCCACACCATCAGCCATTCCACCAATTGAAGCTAGTTTTTCAGCGGTAAAAATGCGTTCCTGAGCTTGTTTAAACTCCTGTAAAAATATACAGTTTTCAACTGCTAAAGCAGCCTGGTTAGATAAAATCTTAAAAACATTGATATCGTCCTCAGTGTAAGCTTGTCGATTAGTTTTTTCACCTAAGAATACAAAACCTAATAGATTGTCTTCAATGGTAGAAGGAATTACTAGATCAACGCCATCCAATACGCTCAAAGAATTCCTGATATACTTTGGCATCTCCCCATAATAGAAAGGATCTTTAGTTTTTTTTACATATTTAACAAAAGGGTGTTCATAAAGAAAAGTTATGTTTTTATAATTGATTTCACCACTATCCCTTAAAGCTTTAAGCCTATAGACACCTTCTTTTTTATCATCTAAAAAAATCGCCGAAAACTTGATTCCAACTGATCTTTTAACTATATAAACAATAAGCTTTGCCAACTTATCTAAATTATGCTCGGTTACCATCCCACTTGCAGCTTGAAGCAATAACTTTTGGTATTTTTTTTGCTCAGCTAATAGAGCTTCCTCCACCTTACGTCTTATCTGACCATAAACAATTGGAGCGAAAGTTGCTATAACTACTAAAATACCACTAGGCACAAGCCACCAATGCCTGCCCATTTTAGAAAAAAGAATAGGGTAAAAACGGTAGCCTATGATGAATGGTATAGCCAATAAAAAAGGGTAGCTTATGAAGAAGGCAAACGCCCGCGATATAAATACCTTTATATCCATTAGGCGATACTTAAGAATCGCATAAGTGACAATTATACAATAAAGAGGTATTGTGAAATTACCTATTGGATAAATATTCAATTTAAACATTGGTAAAAAATTAGTCATGCCACCTAAAAATCCAACTAAAAAGCCAAAAAAAAGATAACGAGTCTGATTCCTTTCGCCGCCAGAAGCTTTCCTGTAAAACACAATCAATTCATAATGGCCCAAACATACAAAGCCAGTCCAAATGAAAAACATTACACAATAGAATAAATTCTCTGCCTGAACATAAAATAACGAATTTAAAATAAAATCTATTTTTGATATTAATAGGCTTGACCCAAAAAATAAATCTATAAAATTTATTAGTTCAAAAAATAATAGCTGTGCATATGCAAAAATAATAACTCTTTTGCGTGAAATTTTACAAAACAAACAAACTGTATGATAAAATAAAATTGCAATGCACAAGCTACCTATATGAGCTATTCGCCAATAAACAACGGCGTTTACTTCCGTATGGGATCGACCAATCAAAAATGCCCCAAAACCCCAAATA
>CAJXAF010000058.1 GCA_913050175.1 uncultured bacterium | reverse complement strand
TCCTCCTCCGGTTTCACCAAAGACTCCGGTTGCATGAGCTTCATCAACCATTAGAAGGCAATCATAATCCTGTTTTAGCTTAACTAAATCGGTAACCGGTGCTATATCCCCATCCATGCTAAATACGGTCTCACTTACAATCAAAGAACGCCTGAACTTATTACGGTGTTTTTTTAATAAGTATTGTAAGTGCTCAGGGTCATTGTGGTTAAAACGAAATAACTTCGCCCCTGACAGGAGTATACCGTCAATAATACTGGCATGATTTAACTTATCACTAAAAATTACATCATGCCTTGAGCTGAGAGAACTTATGATGCCTAAATTAGCCTGGTAACCGGAGTTAAAAATTAAAGCACTTTGGCTACCTTTAAATTTAGCGATTCTTTCTTCTAACTCATGAAAAATTTTAAAATCACCGCTTAATAATCTTGAAGCGGCTGAACCAACACCAAAATTATCAATAGCCTGATTAAAAGCTTTTTTAAGCCTAGGATGGTCTGATAAGCCTAAGTAGTCATTAGAGGAAAAATCAATAAACTCTTTATTTTCTCTCTTTAATAAACCTTTTTGGCGGGAATTAAAGGGGGTAAGTTTTCTTAAGAGATTATCTTGATCTCTTTGCTCTAAAAAGCGTGCTATTTTTTCCATAAAGCACGAATTTCCTCAACCAGACTTCGATCCTCTTTTAAGTCTCTGCCTTTAATAGTTAAGTAGCCTCCAATAAGCATGCCGTTTGCTCCGGCCATAAATCCTAATTTTTGAGAATCCCCTAAGACTGATTCCCGGCCGGCAGCAATCTTTATAATTTTATCTCTTAAGATAATTCTAAAAATACAAATTGTCCGGATAGCATCGTTAGCAGATAGAGGCTTTACTGAAGCAAGCGGTGTACCGGCCATAGGAACTAAAAGATTTATCGGCACTGAATCAACCCCTAAATCCCGCAGAGTAATTGCCATATCAACCCTATCCTGCCAAGTCTCGCCAAGACCAATTATCCCTCCGCTGCAGACTTGCATTCCTACATCTTTAGCAGCCTTAACAGTATCGACTCTTTCCTGGAAAGTATGAGTTGAAACAATCTCCGGGTAAAACCTTCGGGAAGTTTCAATATTATGGTGATAACGGCTTAAGCCTACCTTTTTTAATCTTACTAAAGCTGATCTTTTTAACGCCCCCAGAGAACCACAAACCGAAATTCCTATTTTTTCTTTAATTTCGAGAGCAGCCGCAACTATTTCTTCTAACTCTTTTGAAGTTAGTCTATTGCCGCTAGTAACTATACCAAATTTCTCGGCTCCGATCTCCTTAGCCTTACCAGCTGCCTGGACTATTTCTTTCCTGCTCTTTAAAGAATAAGTATTTACCTGGCTTGTGTGCTTAGATGATTGAGCACAAAACTTACAATCTTCTGAACAGAGTCCTGACTTAGCATTAATTATGCTGCATAATTCTAAATTTTGGCCGATATGCTCTTCTCTTACTGTATTGGCTAAAGAGAGCAATTCCGGCAAGGGTAGATTCAATAATGGGTTTTGATTTGTACCTATCATTTTAAGCCTTCTTTGTCACCTATTCTAGCATTAAAAGTTGACAATTACAATATTCTTGAAATTAAGAGTTTACGGTGGGTTTAGCTAAAAATTAATCTTTATTATGTCGCCGGCTGAAATTTTTTCAATAGAACCATGATCACGCTTTATAAGCAGGTATCCTCTCTTATCTATACTGAGTGCCTGGCCAGAGATTTGCTTATCGAATATCTTTACTTTAATTTTTTTGCCCCATAAAAAACAGGCCTGGCTCCATTCTTTGAGTACATCTTTAAAACCATCATCTTTTATCCGCTTATATTGGGTTTCAATTTCTTCTAAGACTCTCTTTGCAATTTCAACCCGGGAAAATTTATTCTTAGTACTTAAGAATAAGGAGGTTGCTGTTTTAGGAAGATCACGAGAATTAACATTTATTCCAATACCAACAACTACAAAGTGAACTTTATCGGTCTCAGCATGAATCTCACATAGAATTCCGCCTAATTTTTTCTTATTTAAAAAAATATCATTGGGCCATTTAAGTTGACACTCAACTCCGGTTGCTTTTTTTATTGCTTTAAGACAGGCTAAAGAAATCATCAAAGTAATTTGCGGTACTTCTTGAATTTGAAGAAATTTAGGTTTAAGGAGGAGAGAAAAATAAATACCTCCCTTAGGAGATATCCAGGCCCTATCCATGCGCCCCCTGCCTTTACGCTGGCTTTCGGAAAATACAACCGTACCCTCCTGACCGCCATCTAAACCTAATTTCCAAATAGAATCCTGAGTTGAATTGCTTATATGTTCATAGAAAATATTTTTGCCAATAGAAGTTGTCTTTAAATCGTGTTGAATTTCTAAAGGATATAACTTATCCGGGCTTGATATGAGTTTATAGCCAAGGTGGGGAACAGCTACGATTTCATAGCCTTTATTTATGAAATTATCAATGTGTTTCCAGATAGCTTGACGGCTAATGCTTAATTTATTAGCCAAATCCTCACCGGAAACATAGCCTTCATCTTTTTTTAATCTTTTTAGAATAATCTTATCGGCGTCGTGGTAAGTCTTCTTCATGAGAATAGGTTTAGGAGCGAATCATAACCAAAGCCATCTTAAATTTTTCCTTAGCTCCTACTGAATGTGGCTGATTAGCTGGCAGGATAATAATTTCCCCGGCACCAACATTAAAATGCTCTTGACCAATAGAAACATCTGCCTGACCTTCAATAATATGAACCATGGCATCAAAGGGAGCGGTATGCTCACTTAAAGATTGATCTTGGTCGAAAGCAAATACAGTCACCGTACCGGTATCTTTTTTTATGATTGTCCGGCTGACAACTGAACCCTCCTGATAGGCAATAAGTTCAGCTAAATTTAAAACTTTTGCTTTTATACTATCACTCATATTTAAAATCTCCTCTTTTTAGCCAAATCTTGCAAAGCTTGGTAGATGTTATCTCTTGGGGAAGGTATATCATCAAACAAGGGAGAAAATACTTCTTTTATAAGAGTTCTTTTGGAAGTTGGTTTCTGAGGACAACTACAACAAGGTATTGGCATATTCATTGTTTTGGCAAATTTTTTAGTTTCTTCTTCATTAATATAACATATTGGCCGGATGAGAGTAAGGGTTTTATTAAATAACTCAACTGAAGCCGGCGAAGTTGATATTTCACCATAAAAGAATAAATTCATTAAGGTTGTGTGGACAATGTCGTCTTTATGGTGACCTAGTGAAATCTTATTACAATTGAATTCGCCAGCTGTCTTAAAGAGGGCTTTCCTCCTGTTCCAAGAACACCAGAAACAATCTATATCGCTGCGCTCCTTACCTTCTAAGATATTCTGATCAACAAATACATGTTCTATTTGGTATGTATCCAGATGCTCTTTTAAGTGCTCTCGATTAGCACAACCATAGCCGAGCTCTACATTGCAAGCAAGTATTTTAAAATCAATTATTTTCTTCTTCTGGATATAGTCTAAGAGGTGCATTGCTGTTAAGCTATCTTTACCTCCGGAGACAGCAACCATAATTTTATCGCCGGATGAGATCATCTTATAATCTTTTATCGCCTTAAGTAACTTTTCCAGGAGATAAGAAAACTCGCCAGAGATTAATTGTTCTTTATCAAGGCCGGTTTTAGATTTAGTTGAATCCATTTTTTAAGAGGGGTGTTGTCTATTGGACTTTATTATTATTTGCTGAGATAACAAAGACACCATTGTGGGCAAAAAGGTTAGGAAGAAAATTGATCTCTTTATTTTTCCCCAAGAAGTGTTTTTCTAGGATAGTAAACTTATTATTATTACAAAAATCAATAAAGTCAGTTAAGCTAAGAAAGTGTAAGTTTGGTGTATTATACCAACGATAAGGTAAAGACTTGGTAATCGGAACTTTACCCTGGAAAAATACCATACTCCGGGAAGCTAGTTGAGCAAAATTTGGAAAACCAATAATTACCTTATGACCTACCCGAAGAGCCTCCTGAATTACCAAAGTTATATTTCTTGTCTCTTGTAAGCTCTGATTTAAAATTACGTAATCATTTGACTTATTCGGAAAACCAATCAGACCGCTTTCGATATCACTGTGAAAAACACTCAAACCTTTCTCAACACACTTATAAATCGCATCTTCATTTAGTTCAATACCTTGGGCCTTAATATTTTTTCCTTGGACTAATTTATCCAGAAGATCCCCGTTACCACAACCAAGGTCTAAAACTCTTGCTTTTGGTTCTATAATCTTATAAATAATCTCGTGATCTAAACGCATACTCTTTCCTAACTTATACTTTCAAAAGTTGTCTTGAGAAAGTGCTTTATCAAGTGGGTCTGCTCCGGTACCTCCAGGAGAAAAGCATCATGGCCATAACTAGATTGAATTTCACAATAGGTAGCATCAACATGACACATCTTTAAAAAATGAATTATCTCTCTGGATTGATAGGGCGGATAGAGCCAGTCTGATTGAAAAGCAATCACAAGAAATCTAGTATCAATTTTCTGGCCTTGGGTTATTAACTTACCGGCTGATAAGTCAAAGTAATCCATAGCCTTAGTGATATAAAGGTAACTATTGGCATCGAAACGCTTTACAAAACTATCTCCCCGGTAACGTAGATATCCTTCTACTTCAAAATCAGTCTTAAAAGTAAAGGTGTAATTACTCTCTTTAAGTTTACGGGAAAATTTTTCCTCCATAGACTCATCGCTCATATAAGTAATGTGACCAATCATCCTGGCAACAGCCAAACCTCTCTGAGGCAGACCGCCACCATAATAATTACCGTTTTTCCAGGAAGGGTCAGCCATAACCGCTTGCCGGCCAACCTCATCAAAAGCTATCTGTTGAGGAGAATGCTTCCAAGTAGTTGCAATGGGAATTGATGAGCCTACAGCCTCAGGGAATAAAGCCACCCAGGCTAAAGCCTGCATTCCCCCCATTGAACCGCCACTAACACAGAGCAACTTCTTAATTCCCAATGAATCAATTAAGCACTTTTGAGCCCTAACCATATCAGAAATTGTAATTATAGGAAAATTTAAGGCATAGGGCTCATTAGTTTCTGGATTAATCGAAGAAGGCCCGGTTGAACCCTTACAGCCGCCAATAACATTGCTACAAATAACAAAGTACTTATCTGTATCAAAGGCCTTACCCGGACCAATCATGCTATCCCACCAACCTGGCTTCTTATCGCCATCCTTAAATCCGGCAGCATGGGCATCACCGCTTAAAGCATGGCCAACTAAAATAGCATTACTCTTCTGGTCATTTAAGCTACCATAAGTCTCATAAGCTAGAGTAATTGGACCTAGACTTTGAGAGGACTCAAGCAATAACTTATCCTTACCTTTGGCAAAAGTAAAATACTTTGTCTCTACTACTCCTAAACCTTTTTCTTTATTCATTTTCTCCTAAAAATTATTGTCAACCTAAAAGACTTCCTTCATCAGCAAATAACCAGGTAGACAAGTAACGTTCACCCGTATCAGGCAAAACCACAACAATTGTTTTTCCTTTAGATTCTTTTCTTTTTGCTACTTCTAAAGCTGCCCACATTGCTGCACCGCTGGATATACCAACAAGAATTCCTTCTTTTTTTGCAAGAGCTTTAGCACATTCTCCGGCATCAATATGAGAAATTGTCATTATCTCATCAATAACGTCTTTATTTAAAATATCAGGGATAAACCCGGCTCCGATACCTTGAATTTTATGTGATCCGGCTTTTCCTTCTGACATAACCGGAGATTCAATTGGTTCAAGGGCGATGATCTTTATATCAGGATTTTTTTTCTTTAAAACTTCTCCTACCCCGGTTACAGTTCCTCCGGTCCCCACACCGGAGATAAATATATCAAGCTTACCATTAGTATCATCTAAAACTTCTTTAGCCGTTGTCTGACGATGAACCTCTGGATTAGCTGGATTGTTAAATTGTTGAGGCATAAAGCTGTTGGGAACTTCTTTTAAAAGCTCTCCGGCTTTATCAATCGCCCCGTTCATACCAGAAGCACCTTCAGTAAGTATGAGTTCGGCACCAAGAATTTTTAATAGGTGCCTTCTTTCAAGACTCATTGTATCAGGCATGGTCAATATAAGTCTATAGCCTTTGGCAGCACAGACAAAAGCCAAAGCAATACCTGTATTACCACTAGTCGGCTCAATAATAACTGAATCTTTATTAAGTAGTCCATCTTTTTCTGCCGCCTCAATCATAGCCAGACCAATTCTATCTTTTACGCTGGAAAGTGGGTTAAATGACTCCAGCTTTACTAGAATTGTTGCTTTCAAACCTTGGGCCATCTTGTTAATCCTTACTAAGGGTGTTTTGCCAATTGTTTCAGTGATATCTTTAAATATTTTACCCATTTTAAAGTCCTCCTTTAGTATTTTTTAAACTAAAATCTAAGTTGACTCAACTCTTCCTCGCCCATAGCTCCTACAATAGCTACTTCCTGGTGGTCATCAAATAAGAACTTACTTCTTACTTCTACCTTTTCCTCTAAAGAAGTATACCGGGCTATTATTTGATAACACTTATCCTTAATTTCATCGCTAAAAATACCCCGGCCTAAAGCTGTCGGCCCAGGAAGTGACACTGGTTCAAAGAGAATATCATTTTTATTACCCATGTTAAGCAAGCGATTACTCTCTTTTTCGTTTCTTCCTACAGTCAACCTAAATGATGAGCCAACTTTAAAGTATCGACCGGTTTTTAATAGCTCTATATCTTTAATTGTTATTACTTTCTCTTTTATAACGTCTTTAAGGCGCCGGGAAAATTCCGGATCTGTTAGAAGACAGCCGCCGGCTGGACAAGGATAGTCATTTATACCATAATCACTAGCTAATTGCATCTGTGGTTTTCTGCCCCTGCCGGAAATTGCTAGTAAACTTTCCCGCTTAACCCAGCCCTTGTTTTCAGGAATCGTTAGGGGAAAAAGCTTTGCTGATAAAGGTCTTAAGATTAGACCTTTAAGGCCAGTCTCAGCTTCAATAATATTAAGGGCCCGGCGATGCTGAGACATCGGCCTCTGACCAAGAACTTCTCCGCTAATAAGAAAAGAAGCCCCTACTTCCTCCATAAATTTTTTAGCCAGGCTAAACTTTAAAATTCTACAATCAATACAAGGATTAAGATTTCTGCCATAACCGTATTTGGGATTCTTTATAATTTCTAAGTATTCATCAGCTAAATAATGACGCTGGCACTTAACGCCCAATTTCTTAGACATAGCACTTATAGCTGAACCACAGCCAGTATTTTTATCACAACGACAAAAGGGCGAGGTAAAATTTAGAGCAATTACCTCAATGCCTTGCTCCATAATTACTTTTATGGCTAGAGTGCTATCTAAACCACCGGAAAAAAGTGCAACAGCTTTAATCATATTTTTTAAGTATTTGCCCACCCCTGGTTAGCTATCTCACCTTCAAGACTAACAATTATCTTTTTTATAGGAATTTTTCTCTTGGCTGCCTTGAGGGCTTCCTGAGCAAGATAAAGAAGACCGCCACAGCAAGGCACTTCCATGATCATAACAGTTAAGGTATTAATTTTAGACTCATCAATTAAACTTTTTAACTTATCTAAGTAAATTTCCTGATTAGAATCAAGTTTGGGACAACCTATGGCTAAAGAATTGCCGGCTAAATAATTTCGATGAAAATTTGCCAAAGCAAAAGGAACACAATCAGCAGCTAATAAAACATCCCTACCCTGAAAATATGGTGCCTGCGGTGAAATAAGGTGTAATTGTATAGGCCATTGGCGCAAAGCTGACACCTCACCTGCAACCTCTTTGCCTTGAGCATCATCGGCAAAGTCCAGTGTCTTTGCTCCCGGGCAACCCTGGTGTGCTGTTTTATTTTTAGGATCAAAGTCTTCTTCGATAACTATATTTTTTTCTTTAAGAACCTCTAAGGCAGTATTTAAGAATTTAGTTTCTCCATGTTTGCGTAGATGCCCCAGATGAGCTTTAACTGTGTTTGCACCCTGCTTTATTATATTCTCCATAACTTTTCTCTCATCATATTTTTCGGCTTCTCGCTCCTCAATAACAATTGCATCAACCGGGCAAGAACCAATACAAGCACCAAGGCCATCACAGAATAAATCACTTATTAAACGGGCCTTCCCGTCAATTATCTGGATTGCTCCTTCCGGGCAATTGGGGATACAGTCACCACAACCAGTGCATTTTTCTTCATCAATTTTAATTATCTTTCTT